>JAFZGE010000161.1 GCA_017555545.1 Alistipes sp. | reverse complement strand
CCTATCGGTTGGTAATGCTATTCGTACGGCATTGGGGTTAGTGCGGTCAACAAGAAAGGGCTGCGCGCGCTTTCTGCCAATGGCACAGCTAAAGCATGTACGGATAACCTCACACATAGCCTCAATATCACCCGTGGGTGGTTCTGTAAGATCTAGAGCCCTATGCACTTCAACCTCTTCCATAAGGCAATGTGTGATTTCGTAGTGAACATCAAAAAGTTCCCTGCGAGCCTTAAAGCTATCATCGAAGGCTACACCCTCGGGGTGACGCAATAGCATCAAATAGAAAGACTTGGCTAACGCGGGCATATGCACCTCTGCAACGCCATAAGCATCGGCAACAAAGAGACGGAAGTTGTTGGTAATAATAAGGTTAGTGGTAGAATTGTTGGTGTGATTTACACTGTCTGTTCTCATAGTTTATGTGTTTTAATGGTTTGACAGTGCAAATATCAAAATAGCGCGCGCCAAAATGTGGCACACGCTATTTTTGTCTATCGAAAGGGAGTGTTATCAGCGGATTATAATGGCATTAACAAGCTGAATGCCAGCGCGCTGGTTGATGAGCTGGGCAAGCTGATCACGGCGATAGAAGAGGTCGTTGCGTACGACACTCGAGCTAACGCTGACATGCAGGATGCCATGTTCAAGGCGCACCTCGTTGGTGAGGTTAGCGACATGCTCCCCCACTATCTCGCGCCAGAACTCCGGTAGCTTACCTTCGGCGACCTTACGTGCGACGTAGGGACGCTTGAAGAACTCCTCCAGAATATCTCCTATAGTGCGTGTCTGTGTGCGTCTCATAGCTGCGCCTTACCATTAGTTATATTTAATAGTCTGTACTCGACACCCGCCTCGCTGAGCGTATGCTGCAAGCGGTGCTTGTTGCAGTCGGTGATGAGAATCTGACCAAACGACTCTCCCGCGGTGAGCTTCAGGAGCTGCGCCACACGACGCATATCGAGCTTATCGAACAAATCATCCAACAACAAGATGGGCTTTGCCCCCGCATGGCGTGCCAAAAGAGTGTACTCCGCCAACTTGAGCGCCACGAGGAACGACTTCTGCTGACCCTGCGAGCCGAACTTACGTAAGGGGTGCTCGCCAATGGTAAACAACACATCATCGCGGTGGATGCCCGAGGAGGTGTGCTCATTCACAAAATCCTTCTGGCGTGAGGCGAGAAGAAGGTCGGCAAGCGATGCCGTCTGCAATTCGGAACGATACTCGAGGTTGGTCTGCTCGCGCTGCTCCGAGAGTGCCGCATAGAACTCCGCAACAAGGGGTTTCATCTGCTCGATGACCTCCGTACGCTTGGCATAGATGATCTCTGCCGAGGCCGTGAGCATGGCGTCGTAGATGAGCAGGATATCCTCTGTAGGCGAGGTTTTCAGAAGCTTATTACGCTCCTGGAGTGCTGCGGCATAGCGCATGAGCGCCGCGAGATAGGTGCGGTCAATCTGCGAGATGAAGCGGTTGAGATAGCGGCGACGCTCCTCAGCCGAATCGCTAATGAGGGCTGTATCTGCGGGCGATACAACCACGATGGGCACGCTGCCCACATGCTCCGAGAGGCGATCATACTCCTTGCCATTGCGCTTGAGGGTCTTGCCACCACGGCGCGTGTAGGAGCATACGACCTGTTCGGGGCGATCATCATCGCGCGTGAAGCGACCATCGACAATAAAGCCCTCCTCACCATGGCGTACACACTGCGCATCGGTGAGCGTATGCATAGACTTCGCAAAGGAGAGGTAGTGCACGGCATCGAGGATGTTTGTCTTGCCCGCGCCATTGTCACCAACGAAGCAGTTTATGCCCGCCGAGAGTGCGATATCTTCGCTCTCGATGTTCTTGAAGTTTATGATTGATAGCTTGTCGAGTCTCATACGCATCGATGTTTTGCACAAAGATATGAAAAAATATCGATTTTTTGGGACTGAAGTTATGAAATTAAAACTTTTTGTGTACTTTTGTAGGTTGAATTACTCTAAGTAATGGATATTATAAATTCTAAAAAATAAAAACTACTTATGACAAAGAAAGTACACACACCCGAGACTGACATTTTGATCGAGAGCAAGGGTAAGATGGAGTCGTTCTTCGACAAGTATGGCAGCAAGCTCATGTGGGGTCTTGTAGCTATCGCAGTTATCGGCATCGGCGTCTTCTTCTGGTTGAACTATGCTGATGGCAAGAACGCAAAGGCTGAGGCTGCTGCAAGCGTTAAGCACTTCGAGGTTCTCAACGACTCAAACGCTACTGCAAACACAGCTGAGAGCTTCAGCATCGACTACGCTGCTACTGCAGAGTCTTACATGGCTGTTGCAAACGAGTATGCAGAGACTGCAACAGGTAACATGTGCTACTTCATGGCAGCATCTAACTACCTTTACGCTAACGACTTGGCAAACGCTAAGGCTGCACTCGCAAAGTTGCAGGAGGTAGAGGGTGAGTTCGGCGCACACATCAACGCTATGGCTCTCACACTCGCTGGCGACATCGCAGTTGAGGAGGGTGACTACCAGACTGCTGCTGCCAAGTTCGAGGAGGCTCTCGCAGCTAGCAACAACGCTAACATCTACGGCGACAACGCTCTTAAGCTCGGTTTGACTTACGAGGCTATGGGCGATGAGGCTAAGGCTCAGAAGGTTTACAAGAACGCAGTTGAGACACACACAGTGCTCGCAGCTAAGTTCTCTAAGTATATCAAGGAGTAATTTTAGACTATCCCCCACTCAGCTATGAGCGCACTACCCGCACGCAACATGAAGTATGGCGTACTCGTAACACGCGAGTTCGCAGAGTACACCGAGCAGCACCTCCCAGCACTCGTTGAGGAGCTCACACGCCTCGGTTGCATGCCACACAACATCATCGTAAAGGATATCCCTACGGTGCATGGCTTGCTTATGGGTACGGAGTTCTTCGCCGAGTATACCGATGTTGACGGTGTCATCATCCTTGCGCCCAGCAACCGCATAAACGGCAACCTGGCGTTGATGAACGGCATTGTGACAATCCAGGTTCAGTGGAACATGGTTGTGGAGATTGGTGGCGCTGAGTGCGCGGAGCACATCGTTGAGATGATTGAGCTCCAGAACGAGATGGAGGAGAATGCAAGCGTGGTGAACAAGAATCGCCGTGCATCGTTCTGCTAACGAGACGTTCGAGCAAATTTTAGAGACCCTGCGGATGCCGTGGGGTCTTTTTTTGTTTTGGCGTGGAGGTGCAGGCAAGTTCATTCGTGGGGCGCTTCGCCTGGTTCGTCATTCCGAAGGAGCGTAGCGACTGTGGGAATCTACCATTGTTGCTTTATAGAGATTGCCACGGCTTGTGCCAAGCCTAGCTTTTGACGTTGTCTCGTGTTATATCCTCTACGCCATTACTGATTCAAAAGAGCTCAGTCCGTCACTCCCCCCCCGAAAAAAAATCAAAATTACTGATTGAGGATTACGCATTACTCATTATTTTTTACTACCTTTGTGCGTTATGGATGCGCGATTTACATACAACAACATTGATTTAGCCTATACCATTGAGGGTGAGGGCGATACAGTCGTATTGCTACATGGCTGGGGCTGTGACCACACCATCTGGCAGGCTACAACAGATGTGCTCAAGCAGCACTACCGAGTAATTGCAGTTGACTTTGCAGGTTTTGGCTCAAGCCATGAGCCTAATGAGGTGTGGGGTGTCGAGGAGTACACACGCTCGATTGAGGCACTGCTAACCTCACTCGGTGTAACTCGTCCCACTCTTTGCGGACACTCGTTCGGTGGTCGTGTATCTATACTCTACGCGTCGCGCAACGAGGTGGCACGCGTGGTGCTCACCGATGCTGCGGGAGTGAAGCCCAAGCGTAGCCTGAACTACTATCGCAAGGTCTACACCTTCAAGCTCCTCAAGCACGCGCTACCCATCCTTATCGGCAAACAGAAGGCCTCTATTCTAATCGAGCAGCGTCGTTCAAAGGGCGGATCATCGGACTACAACCGCGCAACGCCCATGATGCGTGCGATACTCTCGAAGTGCGTGAACGAAGACCTCTGCCGCGTAATGCCCAAGGTGACTGCGCCCGTATTGCTCTTCTGGGGCGACATGGACACAGCAACACCCATCGCCGATGCACACAAGATGGAGCGTCTGATGCCCAATGCGGGGTTGGTCGTGGCCCAGGGTGCGGGACACTTCGCAATGTTGGAGCAGCCAGCGCTATGGATGGCATCGCTAAAGTCGTTTCTTAATATCGAGTAAGCTATGATGGTCGCAACACACACTTTCTCAGTCGTATGGCTTCTGTTTCTCTTTGCTACTATGCGCTACTCGGTGCAGATGTTCCAGCAGAACTCATACCGCGTGGAGCGCTACAACCGCTGGTTGCGCTCTTCGGGCGAGTGGCACTCACGTGCTAATATGCTCTCGGTGATTGGTGCTGCAGCACTCACCATGGTGCCTCACTGGGGTATGATGCTCGGTCTCGGAGCATGGATGCTCATTATCGCCATTGCCGAGTTCTCGATACGCTACAAGATACCCATCGCATACACAATGCGTGTTAAGCGCCTTATGGCGACACGCTACATCGTGACCTTCGCCATCGTAGCCCTCGTGCACATCTACGCACCACAATACACGCTTATGGCGATGATGCTCTTGTGTGTAGGCTACTGGACAATACTTGCCAACCTCATAAACAAGCCCATGGAGGCGGCAATCACGCGCTGGTACTACAACGACGCTAAGCGCATACTACGCTCGATGCCCCACCTAACCATCATCGGCATCACGGGAAGCTTCGGCAAGACATCTACGAAGCACTTCCTGCACCGTGTGCTCTCGGAGCGCTATAATGTGCTTATGACACCAGGCAACTTCAACACCACACTCGGCGTTGTGCGCACCGTACGCGAGCACCTCAAACCCCACCACGAGGTATTCATCGTGGAGATGGGCGCCAAGCAGCGTGGCGACATCAAGGAGATCTGCGACCTCGTATGCCCCCATATGGGTATCGTGACATCCGTGGGCGAGATGCACCTCGAGACCTTCGGCTCGGTGGAGAATGTGGCACGCACAAAGTTTGAGCTTATAGATGCCCTACCCGCAGGTGGCTTCGGCATCGTGAACATCGACTCGGAGGCAGCATTCGAGTATATCAAGGCCAATGGCATCAAAGTAACAACCTATGCGATAGATAATTGCGAGGCTGACTACCGCGCAACAGATATAGCATACTCTTCGCAGCGCACAACATTCAGCGTTGATAGCGCAGACTACGCTACCCACCTCTTGGGTCGTGGCAACATCCTCAACATCACCGCGGCATTGGCCGTAGCAGAGAAGATGGGCGTGAGCGTGGAGGCACGTCGCCGTGGCGTAAAGCAGCTCGAGCAGGTGGAGCACCGACTCAGTATGCGCACATCGGGTGGCATAACAATCCTCGATGATGCCTACAACTCTAACCCCACAGGTGCACGCATGGCGCTCGAGGTGTTGAGTGGCTTCGAGACTGCGGGAGCAAAGTATGTGGTAACACCAGGCTTCGTGGAGATGGGTGCTAAGCAGTATGACAACAACCGTACGTTCGGCACAGACATCGCTGCATCGAAGGCTGATGGCGTAATCGTGGTGAACGAGGTAAACCGCGCGGCGATAACCTCGGGACTCGAGGCGGGAGGCTACGACATGGCGCGTGTGTCGACCGTGGCATCATTCAAGGAGGCAATGGCAGAGTTGCAGCCACGCCTCAAAGCGGGAGATGTGGTGCTCTATGAGAACGACCTGCCCGACTCATTCAAGTAGGATAATAACTTAAAAATGATATAAGACAATGAAGATTAATGTAGGTGTTATATTTGGTGGCCGCTCGGTGGAGAACGAGATCTCCGTTATCACAGCGGCACAGACTATGGCAGCGATGAACCGCGAGAAGTACAACATCGTGCCTATCTACATCTCTAAGGAGGGTCACTGGTATACGGGTGACAAGCTCATGACTACGGACAACTACCGCGACATGAAGGCGTTGCTCGCATCGGTTACGGAGGTGTACTTCCGCCCCGTATATGGTGACAACAAGCTCTACAAGGTGCGTAAGCCCATGTTTGGCAGCGACGTGGTGACCACAATCGACGTGATACTCCCCTGCTTGCACGGCACATCGGGTGAGGATGGCTCGTTCCAGGGTCTCATCGAGATGACGGGTATCCCCTACGCCTGCCCCAACCCCTTGGCATCGGCAAACGGCATGGACAAGATTACGATGAAGATGATTCTCAAGGAGAGCGGCATCCCTGTAATCGACTATATGTGGTTCTCGGACAAGGAGTGGCTCTCGGAGCAGGAGTCGTGCGTGGCACGTGCCGAGGCGTTGAACTACCCTCTTATCGTTAAGCCCGCAAACCTCGGCTCGTCAGTTGGCATCAAGGCGGTGCACAACCGCGAGGAGCTCGTGGAGGCTGTCGACAACGCCATTAAGTACTCGAAGCGTATTATTGTAGAGTGTCTCGTGGAGAAGCTCAAGGAGATCAACTGCTCGGTATTGGGCGACTACTACGACTGCGAGCCCTCGGTATGTGAGGCTCCCGTGCGTAGCGGCGAGATCTTGAGCTACGAGGACAAGTATCTCGGTGGCGGCAAGAACAAGCCATCCGAAGGTATGCACTCTACCGTGCGTGAGATTCCTGCAAACCTTCCTGAGGATGTCACAGCCTTCATCCGCAAGACTGCGTGCCAGACATTCCGCGTATTGGCGTGCGACGGCGTATCGCGCATCGACTTTATGATTGATGAGGCGAACGGCAACATCTACGTAAACGAGATCAACACCATCCCTGGCTCATTGTCGTTCTACTTGTGGGAGGCAACAGGCGTTAAGTTCGATGAGCTCGTAGACCGTCTTATCGCCGTGGCATTCAAGCGTAAGCGCGACTCAGAGTTTAAGACAACGAGCTACTCGGAGAACATCTTTGCATACCAGGCTAAGCATGGCGCGAAGCTCGGTGGCGCAAAGGGGTCGAAAAACTAGTTTCACAGCACAAAACCGAAAGATATGACTTCACTATACGACAACATCATCTTTGGCCCCATACGCTCACGCCGCTTGGGTATCTCGCTGGGTGTCAACCTATTGCCCATTGAGTCTAAGTTGTGTAGCTTCGACTGCATCTACTGCGAGTGTGGCTGGAACGATGAGCACCCCGGTAAGCGACGCTTCAACGCCCGCGAGGATGTGCGCGCGATGCTCGATGAGACACTAGGTAAGATGGTTGCAGAGGGTACACCTCCCGATGTTATCACATTTGCGGGTAATGGCGAGCCCCCGAGGCACCCCGACTTCGAGGCGATAATCGAGGATACCATCGCGTTGCGCGACAAGCACTGCCCCGCAGCTAAGGTGTCGGTGCTCTCGAACGCTACGCAGATACACCGCGAGGATGTGCGCCGTGCATTGAAGCGCGTGGACAACAACATCCTCAAGCTTGACTCGGCATTCGATGCAACCGTGCAGCTAATGAACAAGCCCCAGGGCAACTACACCGTAGCACGCACCGTGGAGCTTCTCAAGATGTTCGAGGGCGACTTCATCCTGCAGACCATGTTCTTGCGTGGCGAGTACTTGGGTCAGCGCGTGGACAACACCACCGAGGAGGAGGTTGCGGCATGGCTCAAGATTGTCGAGGAGCTTAAGCCTAAGCAGGTTATGGTATACTCGCTTGACCGCGACACACCCTGCCAGACCATCACCAAGGTAGAGAAGGATGACCTCTGTGCAATAGGCAACCGCGTAGAGGCTTTGGGTATTCCATGCTCAGTGGCATAAAACATAAATAGCCAGGAAGCACAACGTCATGCTGAGCGGAGCGAAGCATCCCCTCAAAGCCAACATGAGTCAACGTAGATAGCTCATTGCCATTGAGGAGATTCTTCACTAAAGTTCAGAATGACAATGGATAATAACAACAAACAGGTATAAAATAACGTCTAATAGAATAAGAAAATGGATTTTGAAGGTAAGGTATTGGAGATTCTCCCTGCGGTGACTGGTCAGTCGGCACGTGGCACATGGGAGCGTCAGACCGTAGTATTTGAGCAGCCAAACAAGCAGTATGGCAAGGAGCTCGCAGTAACATTCATGAACAAGGGTCAGGAGGTTGCTAACCTCCGCGTTGGTGAGAGCTACCTCGTGTCGTTCGACATCGAGAGCCGCAACTATCAGGGTAAGTGGTACACAGATGTTCGTGCTTGGCGCGTACAGCCCGTGCAGGCAGCAGCCGCAGCACCCGCACCCAACATGCCTCCATTCATGGAGGAGCCACAGCCATCATACGCGGCTGGCGCAGGTGTAGTGGACGATATGCCGTTCTAAGGAATTAGTAATTAGTAATGTGAGATTGCCACGAGCCTAACGGCTCTCGCAATGACGGAGTAGTGTGTCATTCTGAGTGTAACGAAGAATCTCCTCAAAGCCGACAAGCGACTGCGTGGATAGCGCATAGCCAGCGAGGAGATGCTTCGACTTCGCTCAGCATGACATAGAGCCGACCATGGCGAGGGGAT
>JAFZGE010000022.1 GCA_017555545.1 Alistipes sp. | reverse complement strand
GGGGTTCTTCTTTTGCGATATAACACTACCACACCACTCTGACGACAAATTCATTTCGAAATTACACCTTGTGATAGCGGCGCATCTGCTTTCGCTTCAATCAAAACCCCGAATGGGACGTACGCTAAGTACTACCCATCCGGGGTTTTCTCATGTCAGCGCCACATCTGCACCACTCTGACAAGGTGTGCTGCCTACCGCTATAGGGGGGTATTGTTACTTCACGGGCTGTACGTCAAAGTACTATCCCGTGGGGTTCTTCTTTTGCGATATAACACTACCACACCACTCTGACGACAAATCACTTCTTGTGATAAGGGGTCATCTTCGACCCATCACTAAATGTTAACCACCCAGGCGAACCTGGGTGGTTTTTCTTATTTAGGAGGTTTAGGGAATTTAAGGAGTTTAGGGTTTCGCAAGAACCTTATCTCCCAAATTCCCTAAACTCTTTAATCTCCCTATATACCTACTTATATATAGGATAGTATGGTATGGTCCACTCATCTTTGAGCTCTTTCATGCCGTTGGAGTTGAAGAACTTCACCTGGCCGCCTTGGCTAAATTGAGAGTAGGGATTTTCGAGCGCATTCCTTTCGTACTTCAGCCACTGCTTCTTTGTTATACGCTTCGTGCTCCACCTGTAGAGCCTTATCTCCTCGCTGTGTTTGGCTATGCCCTCCATCTCGAAGCAGAAGTCGCCCTCGCTATCCTCGGCACGGAGTATCAAGCCTGGCAGGCCGCGCAGCAGCCATGGCCCTTCCGATATGGGCACTTCGGGCGTAAACCACACCTCCCAGTTGCGACCCTCAAACCGTGCGCACGCCTTGGTGCATGTGTAGCCCTCTATCTCGCAGGTCTCCTCCGTAAGTTGCCACTCTATGTCGGAGGCGGGAAGCGTGTACTCGTAGATGACATCATCGGCAAAGGGTATGTTGTGGCGTATGCGAGCCTCCTCCTTTGTCGTGTATATCTCTGTGGGTATGACGATGGTGCAGTCGCCAGCAGCATAAAACTCCTCGAGTTCCTCCTCGCTCCAACCGTTTTTGTAGCGTGCCATATTGGCATAGTTTTGTGCAACGCTATAGAAGAGCGTAGCCTTCGCGCCACAGAGCAGTTTGTATCTCACTTCGAGGTGTAAATCGGGACCATGGCGATAGGATACTTTGTAGTCTACCGCAATCCTCGATGTATCTACTACATCGTAGTCTTCGTGTATGTCGCATGTGCCTATAATCAGTTGGTCGGTCCTGTCGTAGGCAAAGAGTCGAGCCTCCTGCAGTGAATGGTGCTGTGCCGTTGCTGCAGATATCGCTGTCATAGCAATAATGGTTGTAAGTAGTCTTCTCATAGCTATTTTGAGTTTAGTAGTTGCTGAAATCTTTGAGAATCTCTCTTAGAGCGCTCTGTAATCTCTTCTCCCACGGCGGTAAAGCACTTGGCATGCGGAAGTCGCTCGGCGTATGTCGTGCGTAGCGAGTCCAACTCTCGGGGTGTGGCGCGTGCCAGCGACCTGATGGCAATAGCGCTGTGAACTATATATGCGCTTTGTGTCATGGCCGTGTCGGCGAGGATGGTGTAGGGAAACTCATTGTAGTAGAAGCTCTCCAATATCGCTATGCTATCTTTAAGTTGCTTGTATCTTTTGCTCCCCACTCGCTCGCTGTATAGCCTGTCGTTGAGGGCGTTGTAGCGTCGCAATATGCTATCCTTCATATTATTATGCTTTGCATACTGCTCTCTAAATCTGCGTCTATCCTCTCGTGTCTCTATGCGGTCGCCGAGGTGCAACTCTAATGTGTCGCCTGGGCCTATCACGACCTGCTGAAGATATCGCCTCGTATCTGTGATGATAAGGAGGTTTACAAAGGTGTCCTCCCTCATGTCGACGTTGAGGGTGCTACGCCCACGCTCCACGCGGCAACTATCCTTGAGCACAAATTCGCACTTGTCGTCGCACTCGAAGCCCTGGACATATGCCATCCCCGAGCCTTCGTCACAGTAGAGTGTGATGTGTGCCCTCTGTGCAAATGTCGGGATGATGAGTGCGAATGACAGAACTAAAAGGGTTACTCTCTTCATAATGGTCTACTTTAGGCTAAATTTAACTCTGAAAACTACGGATGCGGGGCGCAATGAGTAGGTGTATATATGGCTCATGCTGTTGCTATTCGAGGCATTTGCGAACGAGGTGTTGTTGAGGATGTTGTGCGCCTCGATGGCATACTCCATGCGCTTGTGTTTTACTTTTATGCTTGCATCTATAAATATGGTGTTGCGGCTCTTGCCACTAATCGCGCTGTTTAGGAAGTGTTCGGCGCCTACACGACATATAACCCTCTCGGCAATGATGAAGTCTACATTCGCGCTCTGCTTCAATAGATCGATAGCCGAGTGCGCCTGGTTGCCTATCGCCGATATGCTGCGGTTATATTGCGATGAGTAGTCCACCCTTACCGCCTTTGTGATGCGCGTGTTGAGGTTTAGTTCTGCGGTGATGAGCTGATATGTTGAGGGTACAAGGGTGCTCTCTCGCAATATCTCGGACCACGAGCGCATATACTCTCCCGATAGGGTCGCGGTGGTCGCTATGGCATTAAAGCGTTTGCTAATGTTGGCTTTGATGTTGTACGAGTCGCTGCGACTGGGTCTCTCAATAGCCTCAATCTCGCTGAGTGCACCCGTGAAGCTCGTGTTATACATCAGGTTGGAGTGGTTTATAGAGTAGTTGGCCTCGATGCCAGAGAATATAGCATTTATGGCGTTGCCGTATGATAGTTGCACGCCGTAAGTCTGGCTACGAAGATTGCTCATCGCGCCCGCCTTGCGCTGTATAACGCGGTAGTCGGTCATGATATATCCCGCATAGTAGTCATTGATATTGCCGTAGTGCTCCCAGTATGATGCTCGCGCCGTGAGTTTTAGGTTGGGCCTAGGACTGCTGCTAATGCTTATGGTCGGGAGATATAGTAGCTTCAGCTTGTTCGATGGCGTGATAGCTCTTGTCCTATCAGCCATATACAACCACATAAGGTCAAGCGAGAGG
>JAFZGE010000160.1 GCA_017555545.1 Alistipes sp. | reverse complement strand
CCTCTCCTGCTCACTAAAACTCCCAAGCCGGGCGGGAGTTATAAGTGCTCGGCAAGAGTATTAACATACTCAAAAACACGCCAGTCCCCATCGTTTCACTACGGTGGGGATTTCTCTTATACTGCCATTTAGTGGATAGCCTTGCAATATAAAGATTAGATATAAAACGAGGAAATGTTGGAGAATATTTGTGAAAGATATTCTCGGGGGGACAAGAAATTGGCAAAGAAAATCATATCAAATACAAGCATCAATTTGCAGAAATAATCATTTGCATTTAGGCTATATATTTTTGTAATCTTGTGTTTTAACCCCTAAAAATAGCTGTTTTAGCAAAACGTAAAAATCGCTAAAATATATATACTTAATATATTGTATATCAATATGCTATGCGGATGTAAATGTGGGTGTTTTTGTGGATTTTTGCCATAAAAAAGTTGCACCGATGTAAGACCGATAGAATAGTATGCGAAGATTGAGAAGGAAAATGGTAGATAATTTATCACAATATCTCATTGTAAATGTGTATTATAGGCGATATGAGACACATACAAAAGGTTGGGGGTACACCATTAAAAATGTGAGAAAAAGACCTTGGCAACATTTGGCAACAATTTTTAGGTATTACCTAGAATAAGGACGGTTAACTGTGTCTCGTGGTTGTTTTAATGCGTATTTGAGGGCAATTACACCTGTTAGAATGGTGCGAAAACAGACCCGGTGGCACCACGAAAAGAGAGGTTAACGCCTCTCTTTTTTTGTTTTTGAAGTGGGTGTCGGGAGTTGGAATTCGTGCTGTTTTGTCCATTTTTACTATGCGAAATATGGTTGAAACATTGTTCAAAAAGGCAGAGATTAACGGTGTGGAGATTTCGGAATATTGGGGCTATGCTCATGCGAAATATGTGCCATTTTAACCATATTTCACCGCTAATACCCCCGCAATTTGGCTCAAATTTGTTGCGATTTTGTTTGCTCGATACGGAAATTTTTATATCTTTGTAATGTTAAAGTGTGCATTTCGAAATTACCCCCCCCCACGCTTTTGCAACGCGCTGATAATCTTTAGATTAAGCAGGCGAGTTCAGAGAGTGGAGAAAAACTGATTGAAGTGTGAGTTGACCCTTTTTCGCAAGAAAATCGGTTCGTTCATCTTTTGGGCTTCTTTTACCCGCAGCAAAAAAGGGAGATTTTGAAGGTGCAAATGAAGAATAAAAGTAAAAAAGAGATATTTGAGATGAAGAAGGTTTTATTGGTACTTGTTTTATCGATTCTCTTCCCAATCGTGTCGCATGCTCAGGTCGACCGAGAGGAGACGAGATCGGTGCTTGTCCATTTCCGTCAGGGTGCAGTAACCCTCGATGAGAATTATATGGACAACAAGGCTACCTTGACAGAGTTTGCAAAGGTGGTCAAGGCCTATTATTCCGACACTACGGCGCATTTCCGCCAGATTCGTGTCGTGTCGAGTGCTTCGCCTGAGGGTGGTAAGGCTCTTAATGCGCGTCTCGCTAAGCAGCGTGCTGAGGCCATCACCAACTGGATCAGCCGCGAGATCTCGGCAAACCTCGACTATGCGGTTGAGTCTACGGGCATCGACTGGGAGTTGCTCATCAAGCTCATTGAGGAGCGCGAGGAGGTTCCCTATCGCGAGGAGGTGCTCGATGTCTTGCACAATGTGCCCGCAATTGTTGTCGAGGGTGGCAAGGAGGTAGAGAAGCGTTACGATGCGTTGCGTGCATTGCGTGGTGGCGCGCCATACCGCTGGATCTATGCTAACCTCTTCCCACAGATGCGTTACGCTTCGGCACGTTGCGAGTTCTGGTGGGAGACAATTCCTGAGCTTCTTATTACGTCTGGCTCACCCGTGCGTTATGCTGCCGAGGGCGCTACAGGCGTGATTACATTCGATAAGAACGTAGTGGACAACGTAGTCCCCACAGTGCGTTCTACAGATGGTTGGGTTGATAAACTTATTCCTACAGGTAAGGATATCACCTTCACCGTTGCGCCTAACCCAACTGCTGAGCAGCGCTCTACAACAATCGTCGTTGAGTGCTACAACAAGACCTACGAGTTTGTTGTTGAGCAGTATGGCGTTGAGCCCGAGCTTACACTATCTAAGTATAGCGCAGGTCACCCATGCGAGGGCGCAACAGAGACTATCCCATTTGCTAAGAATGTCGTAGATGACGTGTTGCCCGTTGCAACAACTGCTGCAGACTGGATCGAGTCTATCGCAGTTACTGAGGAGGGCATTACCTATACCGTTGCTGAGAACCCCACAACAGAGCCTCGTAAGACGACAATCCTCGTGGACTGCTACGGCAAGACACAGGAGATTGTTGTAGAGCAGAGTGGTGTTGCTCCTGCAATCACACTCTCGAAGTATAGCGAGGAGTATCCCTCTGAGGCAACTACCGACACAATCGGCTACACACGTAACGATGAGAATGACGACACTAAGCCCGTTGTAACCAGCGACGCTAAGTGGATTGACTCATTCGTAGTTGCGGATGATAGCTTCACATACAACGTCGCAGAGAATAAGTCAACTGATGCACGTACAGCAACCATCCTCGTAGATTGCTACGATGATGTTCAGGAGGTTGTTGTAGCACAGGCGGCTGCGCCATGTCGTCCATTCTACATGGCCATCAAGAATAACATGCTTTACGATCTTGCTGCAGTTCCCAACCTTGGCGCCGAGTTCTACCTCGGCAAGAAGTTCTCTATCGCTGCCAACTACATGCACGCATGGTGGAAGAAGGAGGAGAAGAGCTTCTATTGGCGCTACTACGGTGCTGATGCCTCAATCCGTTGGTGGTTCGGCAAGCCTTCGCGCATCAAGCCCTTGCAGGGTCATCACCTTGGTGTAAACTACCAGATTTTGACCTACGACTTCCAGCTTGGTAAGACAGGTATCATGGCGGGTATGCCTGGTGACAACCTTGCCGCTCGTGCTAACCACATCGTGGCTTTGGAGTATGGTTACTCGTTGCCCGTTGCAAAGCGCTTGAACCTCGACTTCTCAATCGCTGGTGGTTATCACTGGGGTTTGTTCGAGGAGTATGAGACTGTTGATGGTCACCCCGTATGGCAGGCAACTAAGCGTCGCCAGTATTTCGGCCCCACAAAGGTTGAGATTTCGCTCGTATGGCTTATTGGCTGTGATAACTACAATAAGGATAAAGGAGGTAAGAGATGAAAAGATATTTGATTATAGCAGTTTTGGCAATTATGGCGTGCGCGACATCGTGCAACCATAAGGAGTTGTGCGTGGATCACCGTCCTCACGCGCATCGCTACCATATCAACATCATCGCCGACTATCGTTACGATTGGGAGGAGTGCATCGTTGAGGGTGCTACTGACTGGGAGTACCGTTGGCCTGATCATTTCCAGCTCAGCTATGATGAGTTGCGTCCTGAGAAGCCTGATGGTCTTCGTGTTGTGAACACCAACGAGGCGGGTAACTCAAATACCCACAACATTGGCCCCGATGGTGGTGTCGTAGTTCTCTATGAGGGTCTCAACAGCATCCTTATATATAATAACGATACGGAGTACATCCTCTTCTCACGTTCGGGTGATGCAACAACTCGTGCGACAACACGTACACGTACACGTGTGGGCTTCACACCCAGTACTTTGGCACATGAGGGCGAGAGCACACTCTCTTCTCCCGATATGTTGTTCGCAAACTATGTTGAGGAGTACCTCCCCGAGAAGGTTATCGATCCCAATCCATTCGAGATTACGCTCCAGCCTTTGGTGTTCAAGTACAAGATCCGCTTCGAGTTTAGCGACGGTTTCGAGTTCGTGTCACGTGCCGAGGGTTCGTTGAGTGGTATGGCAGCATCTGTAGACCTTAATACAGGTGAGACATCTGAGGAGTCTGCAACCATTCTCTTCGATAATGCTGATGTTGTCTATACATCAGATGCTAAAGATGAGGGTTATATCCGTGCTGTCGTGATGTCATGGGGTACACCCGGATTCCCACATCCTAACTATCCTACACGTACCGATGCTAAGCATGCACTTACGCTCGATGTGCGCTTGCGTAACAACAAGGTTAAGACCTTCGAGTTTGACGTAACAGACCAGCTCTTGAAGCAGCCTCACGGTGGTGTTATCGTTGTTTCAGGCCTCGAGGTTACCAAGGATGAGGGTCATGAGGGCTCTGGTGGTTTCGAACCCGAGGTTGACGAGTGGGGCGAGACTCAGGATATCGAGTTGATCCTATAGTAGAGCGCATACCTATATTTATATGTAGAGAGTGAAGGAACTTAAAAACACAAACAATATTAATTAACTAAAATTACTAACTATGAAAAAGGCATTTGTTGCAATTCTCTCACTTGCGGCACTTGTTGCATGTAGTCAGGACGTTACCCTGCAGCGTAATGACTCTGCCGCTATTAGTTTTGACAACTTCATCGAGAAGAAGACACGTGTGGCTGCCGACCCAAGTACCACAACAGAGTCACTTAGCGAGTTCTCAGTATGGGGCTTCCGTGGCGAGTCTTCAGCATTGGTACTCCAGGAGGAGCGCGTTTACAAAACCGCTGAGGGTTGGGTTTATGACAACCTCCAGTACTGGAATGAGGGCGCAGACTACTTCTTCGCTGCAGTATCTCCCGTTAAGCACTCTCAGGTAGAGGTAGATGCTACTGGCTTGTGCAAGACTGGTCTCGGTACTATCACTTTCACTAACACAGCTGCTGGTGATGTTGATCTTATCTACGCTTCTAAGCTTATCGATAAGAGCGATGTTGACGCATCTAACCCCGAGAAGGTTAAGCTTCAGTTCGCACACCTTTTGTCAAAGGTTAAGTTCTCAATCGCTTATGATTTCCCCAACGCGCTTACTACTGTAGCTGTTAAGGATCTTAAGATTGCGAACTCTCCCGCTGTAGGTACTATCGACCTTACTAAGGAGCGCGCTAACTGGTTGTGGACTCTTCCTCAGACTGGTGAGACTGTAACTCTTGAGTTCGGTGACATCGAGAAGGGTGCTCAGTTCCCATTGGTTAACGAGTACTACGAGTCTGATAAGGAGTGTTTGCTTATCCCTGCTGACGCAACTCGTTCATATACAATCACATTCATGGTTGAGGTTTACAACAACGGCGTTTTGGCTGGTGAGTATCCTAAGACCATTACTTTGACTAACCGTGCATTCGTTCAGGGTAAGAACTACAACCTCAAGACCATCATCACTCCTGATAACATCGTTGAGGGTGGTTTGAAGCCTATCGAGTTCCAGGTTGAGGTTGAGGCGTGGGATGACCAATACACAGATGTTGACCTCGATGGCGAGCAGACAGAGGAGCCCGCTGAGCCTACAGTTCTTGCTACTCCCGCTGTTAAGACATCTGTTGACGTAAACGTTGTTACTTTGACATGGGACGCTGTTGAGGGCGCTGCATACTATACTGTTCAGGTTGATGATGACATCGCTGAGAAGGTAGAGGGTACATCTTACGTATTCGAGGGCGACTACGCTGTTGAGTATATGTTCACAGTTGTAGCTGTTCCTGCTGAGGGTGAGAACCTTGTAGCATCTGAGGCTGCTGTAGTAACTGCTACTACTGAGGCTAAGCCCGAGGAGCCTGTTACTCCCGAGCCTACTGAGACTGTTCTTTACCTCCAGCCTAACGCAAACTGGAATGTTGACAACGCACGTTTCGCAGCATATATGTGGAATGATGCTGGTGACACTTGGTTCGATTTGACACTTGTTGAGGGTGAGGAGAATATCTACGAGTTCACACTCCCAGAGGGTTATTCTAACCTTATCTTCTGTCGTATGAACCCTTCTGCTACTGCTAACAATTGGGATAACAAGTGGAACCAGACTAACGACCTTAATGTTCCTACTGATGGTACAAACCTCTACACTATTGCTGAGGGTGCTTGGGACAAAGGTGCTGGTACTTGGTCTACATACACTCCTGCAACTGAGGAGCCCGTTGAGCCTGAGACTCCTGCTGCTGGTTCAGAGATAACTGTTGCTAAGTTCTTGGAGATGGCTGATACTGCTAATGAGTTCGTTT
>JAFZGE010000159.1 GCA_017555545.1 Alistipes sp. | reverse complement strand
TCGAGGAGGCTGTGCGCTTGGCGTTGAAGCAATTGTAGGAGCATCCATATTTTAATTTCATTAAAAAAGTCGCGTAGTTGCAAAATATTTGTTAACTTTGTGCGCTTATATGGATATGAAAAGATTATACAATATCGCTGTTGTGGCTGTTGTGGCGTTCGCTGCAACATTTGCGTTGTCGTGTAGCAACGAGAATGACACCGTGCTCACTACGCAGCAGACAAACATAAGTCGTTACCTTACATCATCGCACCAGCCACGACTCATCCCCGAGTCGCAGGTCTCAGCATCGCTCGACAGCGAACCTGAGTTCTACACTCATTGGGGCTTGAACATCTACCGCTACATCGCTACCTACTACGCAGAGGGTAGAGAGGAGCAGCCCGAGGTGACCAGCCGCAGTCAAATTGAGATTGTATATACGGCATACGTATTCCCAAATAGCAAGCCTACGGTTGCGAATATGTACGCTACGAACGACCCCGACTCTATTGCTGAGCTCGAGAAGTTGAAACTTAACACCGAGTATGAGTGGACTACTGACCCTATGGTTGTGACAATGGGCAGAGAGGAGATTCTCCCAGGTCTCGAGACTGCACTCTTGGGTTGTCGCATGGGTGATAGCGTAGAGATATACCTTACCTACGATGAGGCTTATGGCAAGCACTACTTAGGTTTGGTGCCCGCAAAGTCGGCTGTGGTGTGGTATATCGACATTGTTAATGTTAAATAATTGGAACTTAAGATAATAACTATGAATAGATTGTTTGTTGGTATCGCTTCGTTGCTCGCCATCGTGCTCATGGCTGTGTCGTGCATCAAGGAGCCTACAATAGACTTTGATGATATTGAGCAGCGCTCGCTTAAGGCGTGGATCGCAAAGCATAGACCCGAACTTGTGGATAACTATCAGGAGGAGGGTGGCTACTATGTCGAGGTGCTCGATGAGGGTTGTGCCGACTCTGTGGCTATTACAGGCAAGGATGTGTGGTTGTGGTACGACTTTACGGGTCGTAGCCTTGAGGGTACTGTCTGCGAGACTCGCGACTGGAAGCTTGCGCAGCAGCTTAATACCTACACCGACTTTACGCACTATGTCCCCACCTTCCGCTTTAGTGGCAAGGAGACTACCACAATGATGGAGGGTACATACCTCGCTACGTTCAACAAACTCAAGATTGGTGACAAGGAGTTAGAGGTGCGCTATGGCACAAAGTTACGCTTGTACCTCCCCTCGGCTATCGTAGCAACACTTGGCGCTGATGGTGGTTACGAGGGTCAGTTTGGCCTTGAGGATAGCAAGCCCTTGGTTGTCGATATGAACATCTATGGTCATGTTACAAACCCTGTAGCCTATGAGGGTAGCCGTGTTGAGGCCTTTGCAAACGTCAATGGTGGCCTCTGCACCGAGCATAAGACCGTAAAGGAGGAAGAGGATAAGGAGAACGAGGAGACTAAGGCTCTCCGTCGCCGTATCATCTCACGCTTCGGTGAGGAGAGCGAAGAGGGTGAAGAGACCGAGGAAGAGGTTGATACACGCCCCTTGGAGTTCTACGATGGTCGTTGGCATCAGCCTGTGGACACTTTGGAGCACCTTTTGGTTAAGTATCTCTACTCTCCCGAGACTGGCTTCAACTTCGACGCCGTGGCTGCCGACAAGATGATGTATAACAACGATAACGTATCGGAGAATAAGTATCAGGCGGGTAACACCTATAGCAACCTCAGCGACCTCGACCGTCGCATCAACGAGGCTCTTGTTGAGCGCTTTGGTACTGGTCTTGCGCGTGAGGATGTGCTCGAGGCAGACTCTGTAAATAAGAAATCGAGCATCAACGTGTGGTATATCGGTCGTTTCCTCGATGGCTTCATCTTCGACACAAACATCGATGAGGTCAAAGAGATTATCTATGGCAAGGTGGAGTCTAAGGGCGAGGCACTCTCGTTCACAACTGCCGATCCGTTGGATAACAAATATATTTTGGCGTGGAACTACGCCATCCCAACGCTCCGTCTTGGTCAGTGGGCTACAATCCTCACCGTTTCGACATACGCATACGGTCTTGAGGGTCAGTCGGGTTCTACAACATCGACTACAACGGGCGGCAACGACCAGGCATACTACGACTATCTTAACTACATGAATTACATGAACTACATGAATAACTATTATGGCAATAGTTATGGTGGCATGTATAATAATGGTTACTACGGTTACAACCCATACTACTACGGTTATACCTATAACAATACCAGCACGGATACCTCTGTGACCGTAACAACCACATCTACCGAGATTCAGGCATATACGCCTCTAATCTTCCAGGTATTCATCTCAAAATAGCGCCGTGGAGCAACCAAAGGTTGAGCGCCTGCTGAGGCTGATGAAGCTGATGACGGCAAACGTAAACTATACTGTCGAGGATCTCGCTGAGCGCCTCGACACGTCGTATCGTTCCATATACCGCTATATCGACACCTTCAAGAATGCTGGCTTCGTGGTACATAAGCTCGAGGGTGGCATCTACAAACTTGGCAAGGAGAGCCGCTATTTCAAGGATATATCGCAGCTCGTACACTTCACGGATGAGGAGGCACACATCTTTAATCAGCTCCTTGAGGGCTTGGATGACACCAATGCACTTAAGCAGAATCTACGCCGTAAGCTAACCACCGTATATAACTCCACAGCTATGGCGGCAAGCATCGTTAAGGGTAAGAACGCCCAGAATGTTAACCGCTTGCAGGAGGCTATCGAAAATCGCACTCAGGCTGTGTTGGTCGACTACGCATCTTCGCATGCGGGTGTGACACGTAATAGGGTAGTAGAGCCCTTCGGCTTTACGACAAACTATGTTCAGTTGTGGTGCTATGAGCCCGAAAGCGGTATGAACAAACTCTTTAAGGTTGCGCGTATTGGCTCGGTTGAGGTGCTTGACACGCCATGGCAGTGCGCCGAGAAGCATGAGCAGGGCTATATCGATATCTTCCGTATGACGGGCTTCGAGCAGCATAGGGTGCAGGTCAAGCTCGGTATGTTGGCGCGTAATCTCCTTATCGAGGAGTATCCTTTGGCCGAGCGCGATATCACACCCATAGACGCAACGCACTGGGTGCTCGACACCAAGGTCTGCAACTATGTGGGTGTAGGACGTTTTGTGATGGGTCTGCTTGATGATACTGAGGTCGTTGATAGTCCAGAGCTTGAGGCATACATCAATGACCTTATCGAGCAGTATAACTCGCGTAAGAGTCGTAAATAGATATTAGCGTCGAGACGCTAGAGGGTGTTGGAGTGCAGAGATAAAAAAAAAGGGGCGTTGTGCCCCTTTTTTCATTAGATGATGTTGAATGCAATCTCCATCATGTTCGTAAACGATGTCTGGCGCTCCTCGGCTGAGCATGCTGTGCCGTGTACCAGTGAGTCTGAGATAGTACAGATGCAGAGTGCGCTCTTGCCTGCGCGTGCAGCATTCATATAGAGTGCTGTAGCCTCCATCTCAACTGCCAATACGCCCATCTTCTGCCACTGCTTCCAGTTCTCTGCGTCGTCGCCATAGAATACGTCGCTTGCCATGACGTTACCCACCTTGTAGTCGATATTTAACTCCTCGGCCTTAGCTGCTGCAGCACGCAAGAGCTCGAAGTCGGCAATAGGAGCGAATGTACCAGGAAGGTTGAACTGTGCACCATAGTTAGAGTCGGTACATGAGCCCATAGCGAATACTACGTCACCGAGTTTGAGGTCGGGGTGGTAAGCACCTGCCGAGCCGCAGCGGATGATGCGCTTCACGTCGTAGAAGTTGAAGAGCTCATAGGTGTAGATGCCGATTGATGGGATACCCATGCCATGACCCTGAACAGATACGCGCTTGCCCTTGTATGTACCTGTGTAGCCGAGCATGCCACGCACGCTGTTATACTGCACGGGGTTCTCCAAGAAGGTCTCGGCCATAAACTTTGCGCGCAAGGGGTCACCTGCCATGATTACTCTGTCGGCGATTTCGCCATACTGTGCTCCAATGTGAGGAGTAGGAACTTTTCCTGCCATAGTATTGTCGTTTTATAGATTTTTAATTCGTGGTTATATCCTTACAAAGTTAATACTAATCTTGCGAAACTCAAAGCGTAGATGTAAAAAAATCGCTACGAGCCTATATATCCCATTTTTTTTACTACCTTTGCATGGATATAGATATACCCCAGAAACAATGGCGAGACCAAAGAAAAATAGTGACACAACAGAGGCTAAGGCACCAAAGGAGAAGAAGTATGTCGAGACCCCTCTGATGAAGCAATACTACCAAATCAAGGCTATTCACCCCGATGCGATACTTCTGTTCCGCGTGGGTGACTTCTACGAGACCTTCGGTGAGGATGCCATCAAGGCGAGTGGCATATTGGGCATCACGCTTACGCGACGTGCCAATGGTGCTGCGTCGTATGTCGAGTTGGCAGGCTTCCCATACCATGCCCTTGATAACTACATGCCCAAGCTCGTGAGAGCGGGTGAGCGTGTGGCTATCTGTGAGCAGCTCGAGGACCCAAAGATGGTCAAGGGCCTCGTTAAGCGTGGCGTGGTGGAGATGGTGACCCCTGGTATCGTCATGGGCGAGAATTTGGTGGCAGGCAAGGAGAATACCTTCCTCGCCTCGGTATACTTCGCAAAGAACACTACGGGCATCGCCTTTTTGGATCTCTCTACTGGCGAGTTTTACGTCGCTGAGGGCGATGATACATATGTTGACAAGCTCATCTCTAACCTTCAGCCCCGCGAGATTGTCTTCCAGCGTGGTATGGAAGAGCGCTTCAACGACGCCTTTGGCACCAAGCACTACACCTATCGCCTCGATGAGTGGGTATTCTCCGAGACGGTAAACCGCGATAAACTAACCAAGCAGCTCGGTGTGCAGTCGCTCAAAGGCTTCGGCATCGAGTCGATGAGCGCTGGTATCTCGGCAGCGGGTGCTATCCTCTACTACTTGGAGTTCACGGAGCATAAACAGACAGCACACATATCATCCATCTCGCGCATCGAGCGTGGTGACTCGGTGTGGATTGACCGCTTCACCATCCGCAACCTCGAGCTCTTTAACTCGAATAGCGCCGTGGCACGTTGCAGCTTCGTAGACACCATAGACCGCACGCTCACGCCCATGGGTGGCCGTCAGCTTAAGCGCTGGGTGGCTATGCCATTGATGGATGTGAAGAAGATTGCTCAGCGTCAGGATGTTGTCGAGCAGTTTGTTAAGGATGCCGACTTCGCATTCTCTATGCGTGAGCAGATCGCCCTTATCGGCGACCTCGAGCGCATGGCATCGCGCATCGCTACGGAGCGCATCACACCCCGTGAACTTATCCAGTTGAAGCACTCATTGCGTGCCGTGGAGATGGTTAAGGCGTTGATGGAGTCTACGGATAACGAAGCGTTGCTCGCCCTTGCAGAGCGACTCGATACGTTGGAGGCGGTTGTTAAGCGCCTGGAGACCGATATCTTCCCAGACCCCGAGACCAACCAGATACACAAGGGTGGCATCATCGCCTCGGGCGTATCTGCAGAGTTGGATGACCTGCGCCGCATAGCATTGCATGGCAAGGATTACCTCCGTTCGTTGCAGGAGCGCGAGAGCGAGCTTACGGGTATCCCCTCGCTCAAGGTAGCATATAACAACGTCTTTGGTTACTACATTGAGGTGCGCAACACGCATAGGGATAAGGTGCCTGAGTCGTGGATTCGCAAGCAGACGCTTACGGATGCCGAGCGCTACATCACCGAGGAGCTCAAGGAGTATGAGCAGAAGATTCTGGGTGCTGAGGAGCGCATCATTCAGATTGAGACACAGCTCTACGCACAGCTTGTGGCATTTATTGCGCAGTATATTGTACCCCTGCAGCGTAACGCTCAGGCTATCGCCTATACAGACTGTTTGCAGTCGTTGGCACGCATAGCTACGGAGCGCCGTTATGTGCGACCTGTGGTCGATGACTCGGATGTTATCGACATTACGGATGGTCGCCACCCCGTTATCGAGACCCTTATGGCTATTGGTGAGGAGTATGTCCCCAATAGCGTGAAACTCGATACCTCGGATCAGCAGATAATCGTGATTACGGGTCCCAACATGTCGGGTAAGTCGGCATTGCTACGTCAGACAGCCCTAATCGTGCTTATGGCGCAGATGGGCTCGTTTGTGCCAGCAAAGGCGGCTCGCATAGGTATCGTGGATAAGATATTTACGCGCGTGGGTGCGTCGGATAACTTGGCAGAGGGTGAGTCTACCTTCATGGTCGAGATGTTGGAGTCGGCAAGCATCCTCAATAACATATCGCCTCGCTCACTTGTCTTGCTGGATGAGATTGGCCGTGGTACAAGCACCTACGATGGTATCTCTATCGCGTGGGCGATGGTGGAGTATCTCCACAATAACGGCCTCGGTGCTGCAAAGACACTCTTCGCTACACACTACCACGAGCTCAATGAGATTGAGAATATGCTGCCTCGCGTGAAGAACTACCACGTTACGGTGAAGGAGGTAGACAACAACATTGTCTTCTTGCGTAAGCTTGTGCGTGGCGGTACGGAGCACTCGTTCGGTATCCACGTGGCACGCATGGCAGGTATGCCTCGCTCTATCGTGTCGCGCGCAGAGACAATCCTTGCAAACCTTGAGAAGGTATACGGCTCGGGCGAGATTGTACCTAGCGGTGCTATGAAGGAGCGCGGTAAGAAGCGTGCTGTGGCAGCTTCGGCAATAGAGACCAAGGACAACATCCAACTATCGATGTTCCAGCTCGATGACCCTGTCTTGGTTGCCATCCGTGACCAGATAAAGGGATTGGATATTAACTCGTTGACTCCTCTTGAGGCGTTGAATAAACTCAACGAGATCAAGCGTATTACAGGACTATAAGATAATTATATGGAAAAAGTAAGGGACTATCGCAATGATAGTCCCTTTTGGTTTACCGTGTTGGAGCATTAGCTCTTCGATGTCATAATCTTGAGAATCATAGCATCGGTCTGTGTCATGCCGTCGCGACCAATGTCTGTAAGGTTGCGGATAGAGCGGTCTACGTCGTCGTCGATGATACCCTCAACCGACTTGATAACGCGGTTGTTCATCGCCATAAGTGCCGATACAACAGCTGTAGAGACGCCCGAAGCACACTTCATTGCGCACGAGGGCTTAGCACCGTCGCAGATCATACCTGCGAGGTTGCCAATCATGTTCTTGACAGCCTTTGTAACCTCCTCGTAGCCACCGCCCATAAGGTAGGTGATACCGCATGAAGAGCCTGTTGCAGCAACAACGCAGCCACAGAGTGCTGAAAGGCGACCGAGGCTCTGCTTGATGTAGATAACGGTGAGGTGGCTAAGGATGAGTGAGCGTACCATCTGCTCGTGTGATGCACCTGTCTGCTCAGCATATACTACAACGGGAACGGTAGATGTAAGACCCTGGTTACCGCTACCTGAGTTACTCATAACGGGAATCATAGCACCTGCCATACGTGCGTCGCACGCCGCAGTTGTCATGCCGACAATCTGGCAGTGGAGAGTGTCACCCATGATGTTACGCTCCGACTCAGAGCGCATGAGCTTACCGATGGCGTGGCCATACTCGCCCTTGAGTGATTCGTATGCAGCGTTCATGTTGAGGCGCTTAGCCTCCAAGATGAACTCCAACTCCTCGAGGGGTGCAGTCATAGCGAAATCCCATACGCGGCGCAATGTGAGTTCGGGATCCTTCTGCTCTACGACAGCCTCGCCCTGACTTGCTGCGGGAGCATCTGCCGAGAGGAGCACCTCGTCGTTGCGTGTGATAGTTACGAAGCGTGTGTGACCGCCTGCGATGATAGCTACAGCCTTGTCTGCGCCCGCCTTAACCTCGATCTCGATGTAGAGCTTCTCCTCGATACCCTCCTTGAGGTCTACGCTGATGCGCTTCTCATCGATAAGGCGGCAACCCTCCTTTACCGAGGCCTCGTTAGCATCCTTCAACACCTCGAGTTCGTACTCCGACTTACCAACCAACGCACCGAGTGCCATGGCGATGGGGAGACCTGTCATGCCTGTGCCAGGGATACCTACGCCCATAGCGTTCTTAAGAACGTTGGCGCTTAGGCGTGCCTCGATATGCTCAGGCTCGCGGCCGAGAGTCTCGGTAGCCTTAGCCACGCACAATGCCACAGCGATGGGCTCAGTACAGCCAATTGCGGGAATAATTTCGCGGTTCATGAGGGCGATAATCTCACGACGCTCCTCGGGTGTAAAGTTGCAGTTCATATAGTGTAAATTTAAGTTATTCGCTTTTGAGGCAATTTATCATACGAAGGTAAGAATTTTTTGCGTAACGTGCAAACGTTTAAGCAAATTAGTGCATAGGGAACATTCGAATGTTCAAAAAGAATATAGAGACAAAAGAGACGCAAGGGACATTAAGAGACAACAGGGATGACTCGGATAATTGTCGTCAGCATCTTCCCTTCAGTCTCGTGTGTGTCTAACTTATAACTTTCCTCAGCACCACGACTCAAATCCTTGTCACAATGGGGTAGGCTTGACCTATCTCAAAAGAAGATCCCCTCGGGATAGTACATTGGCGTACAACCCGAGGGGTCTTACTATTGTGATGGGGTATGAATGACCCCTTATCACGACAAATTATTAGTCCTTAAGCTTTGCTGCAAGGAACTCGCGGTTAAGGCGAGCGATGTGTGCGATAGAGATTGACTTAGGACACTGTGCCTGGCAAGCACCAGTGTTAGTACAGTTACCGAAGCCGAGCTCATCCATCTTTGCAACCATCGCCTTAGCACGACGTGCACCCTCAACCTTACCCTGAGGCAACTTAGCGAGTGAAGATACGCGAGCTGCTACGAACAACATAGCAGAACCGTTCTTACATGTTGCAGCACAAGCACCACAACCTACGCATGCTGCAGCGTCCATAGACTCATCAGCATCTGCCTTAGGAATAGGAATAGCGTTACCATCGGGTACAGAGTTAGTACGTACTGAGATGAAACCACCAGCCTGCAAAATCTTGTCGTAAGCGCCACGGTCTACAACGAGGTCGCGGATTACGGGGAATGCAGCTGAACGCCATGGCTCGATAGTGATGGTAGAACCATCCTCGAACTTACGCATGTACATCTGGCAAGTTGTTACAGCCTGTGATGGGCCGTGAGCGTGGCCATTGATGTGCATAGAACACATACCGCAGATACCCTCGCGGCAGTCGTGGTCAAATGCTACGGGCTCCTTACCAGCGTGGATAAGGTCGTTGTTAAGGATGTCCATCATCTCGAGGAACGATGTGTCCGATGAGATGTTCTCAACCTTGTAAGTCTCGAACGCACCCTGGCTCTTAGCGTCCTTTTGACGCCATATCTTTAATGTAAAATTCATACTTTTCGTCTTTATTAAAGGTTAACGTCAAAAATTAGTCTTTGTAGTTACGCTGAGCACGGTGTACGAACTCGTAGTCGAGCTGCTCGATAGTCATCTCAGGAACGTTGTCCATACCCTTGTACTCCCAAACTGCTGCATAAGCGAACTTGTCGTCGTGAC
>JAFZGE010000158.1 GCA_017555545.1 Alistipes sp. | reverse complement strand
GCCACGAGCACCACAGCGCAGTTCTTGCTCTCGCCCTTAACTTCTGTGTTCTGAATATAGGCATTGCTTGCTACCCTATCCTCGCCGTTATTTGTACAGCCTGCAACAATAGTGGACATTACCGCGATGAACGCCACCAAAAGAGTCTTAAAAAAACGCATATATAATCTCTTCAATATCAATTTTAGGTTATTACCCCTTCGCCACTCGGGCGGGACTACCCCACCCGAGCATTAGCGAAAGAGTTAAAAGTGTTACTCAGCGAAATAAACGGTAATGCTATCTACACGCACCTGACCCGCAAGGCCTGTAATAGCGAATGATGTTGTTGCTGAGCTCAAGGTTACAGTAACTACTGTACCATTTACAGATACGCTACCTGTTGTGATAGAGCTCTGCAAGTCTGTAGGATATGTAGTCTTGTAGTCATCGCAGTTGAAAACGATCTGTGAGAATGCTGCATCAGCTGCAACAGTCACGTTAGAGCTCTTGTAGAAACGTGCGGGATCGTAGTAGTCACCCACGTTGCTTGTTGAAGCAGCCTTGTCGTTAGTTACAGTGATACCATTCTGCTGCCATACCTGCTGCTGCTCTGAGTATGATGTACGGTTAGCAACATCGTTGAAGTAGATAGTTGCAGATGTACCATCGCCAGGAGTAGGAGTAGGCTCTGGTTCTGGCTCTGGATCGGGAGTAACAGCGCCATCGAAACGTACACCTGTCAAACCAGCGTAGTCAGAAGCCTGAGCGAAGATGATCTGCATGTTGCCGTTGTTGATAGATGAGATACCCTTGATAGTACCTGAGCCCTGAGCAACAGTTGAAGTGCCGTAAGTAGCATACTTAGATGAGAACACTACGAACTTGTTACCGTTTGCATCCTCCATGTTGATTGAGGTGTGAGCACCATCCATAACCCATGTCTTAGCAAGGTCAGCAGATGCCACCTGAACACCCTCGAGAGCTACATACTGACCCTCGTACTTGTTAGCGAGGAAGTCAGCCATAGAGACACTCTTAGGAGCAACAGTGTTGCCAGTAGATACTACAGTAATCTTATCCAAGCCGAGGCCGCTAATCTGAACAGCACCGTTGTATGCGCCAAGAGTTGCGCCAGTAAGGTCGATCTGGAGCTTTGTGCCGAATGCATACTCGTGGTTAGCTGAGAGGTAGAACTGCAAAGCACCTGTCTCATCCTGAACATACATACCCTTCTTTGAAGTAAGGTTGTTCAACTCGTAGTTAGATACTACGACAGCCTCGATAGTGCCGTTGATTGTAGCACCCTGACCCAATGCCAATACTGAAGCGATTGAGATTGTGTCGCCAGGAGTAGGCTCTGGCTCTGGCTCGGGGTTAACGGGCTCGTTGCCGCCACCCTCACCTGGAGCGAGTGCCTCGTCAGTGAGCTTAACGCCGCAAACGATAGCACGTGCTGTAGCCATTGTAGAGTCTGCAGTTGTGAGTGCGAAGTTAGCATCTGTAGAGAACTCAATCTTTGAAGAAGCAGTCAAACCAGAGAGCTTGATTGAGTAGTGGTCAGAGTCTGCGAATGCAAGTGCAGTGTAGGGAGGGTTACCAGTTACACCGTCGTGTGAAGCGAGCTTCACAGACTGAGTAGCACCACCGTCAACACGGAAGTACAAAGTAACGTCGCCACCCTTCCAGCCCTGAGCGTAGAAGTTGAGATACTTGTCGCCAGTTACACCTACAGCGCCAGAAGTGAACTTACCAGCCTGCTTTGACTTACCCAACTTGAAGCCAGTTACAGCCTCGCCGTTGATAGTAGTTGCACCGAGTGAGTATGCAGCGTTTGTAGAGTTGTCTTCAGAGCAAACGAATGCTGAGTCAGACTCATACTCGCCATTTGCGGGCACGTTAGGCTGGTCGTTGCCGCCCTCATTGCCGCCCTCATCGCCATTGTCGCCACCAGCAACGCCTGTAGCGAGGTCGATAGTCTGACCACCCTCACCTACGTTCAAAGTAACGTCATCGAGACGGTATGCACTCTCGGCAGTTGCCATAAACTTGATGTAGAGCTTAGCGGGAACCTCCTTCAATGTGAAGTTTGCAGTTGCAACGTTCCAGCGACCCTCAGCAGTACCAGCGAATGTGTACGCAACGTTTGACCACTTCTCGCCATCGCCAGAGATAGTAACGATGAACTCAGAAGGAGTAAATACGCTACCCAAAGTCTGAGAGTACTTCTCAGTACCGAAAGTCAACATAAGGTTCTTCTGTGAAGACTCAAGTGCGAGATCCTTAACCATAATCCACGCGTTGTCCTTACCGAAGAAGATGTTGTTAACACCCGAACCATCGTAGTCAGAGTATGAACCATCAGAGTAAGAGATGTTACGAACGGTTGCATTGTAACCCTCATAGCTTACATTAGCTGCAGCCACACCCACAGCATTCTTCATCTCTGGGAAGTCTGCAATATATGGCCAAGAGCCGTTACCATCTTTAGCAGCACCCTTGCCATCGAAGTTCTCGAAGTAGAGAGCCTCTGTTGTAGGAGGTACAGGTGTAGGCTCCTCAATGTTATCAAAG
>JAFZGE010000157.1 GCA_017555545.1 Alistipes sp. | reverse complement strand
GCGCCGATGCGGCTTCTCACCTGTTTTACTTTGATAGTAGCCATTATAATTCTCCTTATCCGTTAAAAACTTTACTCATACTTACACCTCTGTTTTGAGCAACCATGCGTGCATCACGCATCAAGCTCAAAGCCTCGATTGTAGCCTTTACAAGGTTGTGAGGGTTAGATGAGCCCTTTGATTTAGCCAATACGTCAGTGATACCAACACTCTCAAGAACGGCACGCATAGCACCACCGGCTACAACACCGGTACCGTGAGATGCAGGCTTGATGAATACTTCTGCACCACCGAAACGTGCGATCTGCTCGTGAGGTACAGTTCCCTTGAGAACGGGAACACGAACCAAATTCTTCTTAGCAGCCTCAACGCCCTTTGCGATAGCAGCAGTTACCTCACTTGCTTTACCAAGTCCGTAACCAATGATACCATCCTCGTTTCCAACAACGACAATTGCAGAGAAACTAAATGTGCGACCACCCTTTGTAACCTTGGTTACACGGTTGATTGCAACCAATCTATCTTTTAACTCAACGTCGTTTGCGACTTTTACTCTATTATTAACTGCCATATTCATTAGAATTTAAGCCCACCATTACGTGCAGCATCAGCAACTTCTTTAATTCTCCCGTGGTAGAGATAGCCATTACGGTCAAATACTACAGTTGTGATACCTGCCTCTTTAGCCTTCTGTGCAATCATCTCACCTACTTTCGCAGCCTGCTCTTTCTTGGGCATTGCTTCAAGACCAAGTGATGAAGCTGAAGCCAATGTACAACCTGTGAGGTCGTTGATAATCTGAACATAAATCTGCTTATTGCTGCGGAAAACGCTCATACGGGGACGCTCAGCAACACCAGTTACCTTATTGCGTACTCTATATTTAATCTTAGTCCGTCTTTCTATTTTTGTAGTCATATGCTTACGTATTTAATTATTTAGCACCTGCCGACTTACCAGACTTGCGACGGATAACCTCGCCAACAAACTTAACACCTTTACCCTTGTAAGGCTCGGGTTTGCGGAATGAACGAATCTTTGCGCAAATCAGACCAAGCAACTCTTTGTTGCAAGACTCCAATGTGATAAGCGGGTTCTTATTTCTCTCTGATTTTGTTGTTACCTTAACCTCTGCAGGGAACTGCATGTAGATAGGGTGAGTAAAACCGAGCAACAACTCAATTGCGTTGTTGGGCTTCTCGCTCACACGGTAACCAACACCTACGAGCTCGAGTTCCTTGGTGAAACCGGCTGAAACACCGATTACCATGTTGTTAACAAGTGCTCTGTAAAGACCATGATAAGCATGCTCCTGCTTGGTAGCCTCGGCAACTGTCTTGCCACCGGCGTACTGGAAAGTAATTACGCCGTTCTCGATAACTACCTCGATAGAAGGATCGATTTTCTGTGAAAGTTCACCTTTAGGACCTTTGACAGTAATTGTGTTGTCATCGCTGACAGTTACTGTCACCTTTTCGGGGATACTGATAGGCAATTTACCAATTCTAGACATTGTTCAATTCCTCCCTTTATTAGTAGACATAGCAGAGAACCTCACCGCCGATCTTCTCAGCAGCAGCCTCTTTGTCTGTCATTACACCTTTGGATGTCGACAAGATTGCGATACCCAATCCATTAATCACTCTGGGCATATCCTTGTATCCCGTATAACGACGCAAACCGGGTGATGAAACACGTACAAGGTTGCGGATAGCGTTTACCTTGTTTTTTGCATCGTACTTCAAGGCAACCTTAATTGTGCCCTGGGGGCCATCCTCAACGAACTTGTAGTTCAAGATGTAACCCTTCTCAAAAAGGATTTTAGTAATCTCCTTCTTGATGTTCGAGGCAGGAACCTCTACCACCCTGTGCTTAGCCTGGATGGCGTTTCTCAACCTCGTCAAATAATCTGCAATAGGATCTGTCATAAAAACTTAACTTAAATTAATCAGGACTACCCTGACAATATTTATAATTAAACACTCAAATTACCAACTTGCTTTTCTAACTCCGGGGATAAGGCCCTGTGAAGCCATCTCGCGGAACTGGATACGTGATATACCGAAAAGACGGATGTAACCTTTGGGACGACCAGTCAACTTGCAACGGTTGTGCATGCGGATGGGGTTAGAGTTCAAAGGCAAATCCTGCAATTTACGTGCAGCCTCATAAGCCTCCTCAGCGTTACCTGTGTTGATGATCTTCTTGAGAGCCTCACGTTTTGCGGCATACTTCTTAGCCAATTTTGCTCGTTTTACCTCACGAGCTTTCATTGATTCCTTTGCCATATTCTATTGTTATGAATTTTTAGCGTTCTTAAAAGGCAGGCCAAACTCCTTGAGCAGAGCATAACCCTCTTCGTCTGTCTTAGCGGTAGTAACGAATGTGATGTTCATACCTGT
>JAFZGE010000002.1 GCA_017555545.1 Alistipes sp. | reverse complement strand
GTTCATACCAGGAGCAGGACCGCCACCAGTGAGAATTGCAATAGCCTCTTTCATAGTGTATTGTTTTTTATTGTTAAAGTTATTCGTTCAATACTACAAAGATAATAAATATTTTTAAGAACCACAATTTTTTCTTCAATATTCCATTTTTTCGCAAATATTGTGTAACTTTACAACTAGAGAAACATTAATCAGACCATACTATGCGACATATTACACTACTTCTTATCGCCCTCCTGACACTCAATATCGCCTCGGCAGATGAACCCTTCAATGGCCGCATCACCCGCGCCGATGGCACAGGCATCAAGGCTATGGTGCGCGTTGTTGGCAGCGATAAGAACACCCGCGCCGACGGTAAGGGTCGCTTCGGTCTTACCAACCTCAAAGCCGATGATACCCTGCAGTTTATCTTCAAGCGCGACACTCTCGTTATACCTCTCGAGGGCAGACGCAGCATCGAAGTCGTGTGGCTGGATGAGGGCGAGCTCTACCATGCTGAGGAGTCTAAAGAGCTTATGAACTACGGCTTCGGCTATGTCAAGCGCCGCGAGAGCACGGACTACTCATCGGGTATCTCGGGAGATAGATTGCGCGCTACGGGCTGCAGCAACCTTAAGGATGCCATTATGATCTGCTACCCAGGCCTGAGATATATCAACGGCGAGCTCTGCTTGTTGACGCAGAACTCTATCAATGGTGGCTCGGCACCTCTTATTCTTTGTGACGGCATGGAGACACGCCTGGAGTTGATTAGCGTCTACGATGTGAAGTCTGTTGAGATTATCAAGGGCTCGAATATGTACGGCTTTAGAGGCGTTAATGGTGTTATCCTTATCACTACGATGACCGCCGAGGATGCCCTCAAGCGCGAGAGATAATATATATAAGGTATAAAAATAGGAAGAGGAGCAAGATAAACCTTGCTCCTCTTAATTTATCTAATTCGTTGCGCCTAGTGAACATCTATGCCATCGAAATATATCTCCGTTATTGCAGTATCCTCATACTTCTTTCCAGGATAGACCTCCAATATCTCAAACTTTATCGACCAAGCAGGCGAAGCGTCACTTCTTTCTTCATGACCCAAGATGCCGACATCGAAACTTTGCAAACCCATCGTATCCTGTAAGTTGAGTATCGCATAGGGCTCATCGTTGTAGTACATAAGCAACCTCTTCACCCTCGCATTATCATACCAAACCTCCCAGTTCTTGACATAACCATTATGTATGAGAACCGTTGTTATGCGCGGACAAGTTCCTGGAAACGAATAACGCAAATACTCACCCTCGCCATTGCCTTCCACTCCCTCTACCCACGCTGTTACTATGCTAAAGTCGTGAGCATTCTCTGCAGCATACCTATCCGCAAGCGCACTCGACGCCGTAACGGAGTCAATCTGTCCACCACAATACCAGCTGCAATTACCACTATAAAAATGGCTTAACACGGGATCTTCTTCCACAAAACAGAGCAGAGCAATTTCCACATCACTCAATGCTTCATACGCTTTCATCGCTACCCTATCACAAACCTGAAGATCGGTATAGGGGGTGTCTACAACGGAGGTAGGCTCGAGCTCAGGAACCTGTGCATAAAGATTTATCGTGCCTAAGCAAAACAATAGAAACATAACCCGTCTCATAGTGCAAAAAATTAATTGTGAAATATATGAGATTAAGAACCTCTCAAGCAAAGTTAAGTAAAATATCTCATAGTTCCAAATTCACATCTTCCATCGAAAGAACCTCTAAATTCTATTCGGACAATTCTTTTTGCATATAGCACCAATCTTGCTCCTCTTAATTTTGCATAGAGTGCCGTAGATATCGTGCAAAACGAAGATGTGACACTGAGGATATTACTCACCTTTGGTGAGGTAAGCCAAAGGCTTACAACAAGCCCCGCCTTATCAAAGGAGGGGTTTGGGGAGGATTGTAAGCATAACCGGCAATAGCCGGCTCTTTAAGCCCTAATCCGGGGTTCGGCATTTGTGTATCAACACAAAAAAAAGCCTCCCTTATCAAAGGGAGGTTTGGAGGGATTGTATATATGGGTGGCGGCATTTAGCCGACTCTTTAAGTCATGCATGCGACTTGGCTTAATATAATAAAAAAAGCCAAGTCGCAATGACTTGGCTTAAAGAG
>JAFZGE010000156.1 GCA_017555545.1 Alistipes sp. | reverse complement strand
TTCCCTTTTGTCTCTTTTGTCTCTTTCGTCCTTTTTATCCCTTTAATATATATTGTAACACATATATATACTCTATATACTCCTGTTGATACTATCAATATATGACGCTGTAATCTTGGTGCGTTTTTCTAAAACATAGGGTTTTGCACCAATGCACCAAGATAGGGAGGATATACAACTGCAATAGGGGCGGTGTCTCAGTGCTTTGCTCGAGCGATATTCACCATAACTTTTTGTATTTCAATTTTTTTTACTACCTTTGCCACGTAATGTGTAATTAAGGCTATGAAGATTAAGCAGCAGTACAAGGTGCGCGAGATGGCTGGCGAGCATGTAGTGATCATGCAGGGTGGTCACGGCGCAGATTTAACACGCATAATCTCGCTGAACGAGAGCGCTTTATACTTGTGGAACGCACTATGTGATAGAGCATTCTCAGTTGAAGATGTTGCAAACCTCCTTGCCGAGTACTACGGCATAGATGATGAGGTTGCCATGCGTGATGCGTCGCGCTGGGTAGAGCGTCTCGAAGAGTGTGCGCTTGTTGAGTAGTCTAAATACAAAAAAAAAAGAGCAATGAGTAGATTAAGGATGATATATGCAACGATTTTGGCGGCTATATACATAGTGGCCTCGCTCATGTCATCGTTGTCTGTGCTCTGTTGCGACCATCCCCACCATTCGCACCATGCTACAGAGAGCGTAGAGTGCAGCTGTGGTAACCATCACCACGTTGTGGTAGCGGATAACAACCTCTTTGCGTTTAATGGCGAGTGTTGTGACCACAACCACGAACTCTTGAGTGATAACCACACGCAGATTACCCCCGACAATGAGCGCGATAATAGCGCATCCAATATCTCATATTTACTCCTCGCATCTGTAGCTGTTGCAGATGATGCAGGAGCATACAAAGCACTACTCTCAGCCACCGAAAACCCCTATCGTGGCGATGAATCTCTGCCGCTGAGGGCGGCATTCCCAAGGTACGACTCGTTGCGTGCCCCTCCTGTTCTTGCATAAGGTGTATCACGCCCATAGGGTGTCGTAACACTATATCTGCCTCTCTCTACCGGTTACGTAGGGGGATATTCCCATATAAACGCATAAGTAATTAATACCCAAAATATTAAAATGAAAAACAGAATTATTATTCTAGTTGCATGTCTCATGCTCTTGCCCCTCTCAGCAATGGCGCAGCGCGTGGTGACAGGTACTGTTGTGGATGCTAACACAGAGCAGCCTCTTATTGGTGCATCGCTCTACTGGAAGAACACCACAGCTGGTGCTACAACATCTGTAGATGGCACATTCTCTATCCGCCGCGTCAGTGGCTTCGAGACCCTTGTGGTTGACTACCTCGGCTACGACGTTGTGGAGTTGGTTATGGATAACAAGGACGAGAACAACATCATCATCCCATTGACACCCTCGGCAGTAGATATCGACGAGGTTGTTATCGAGGGTCAGCAGCGCGGTAACTACGCAAAGCAGGGTGGTATCACACGCCAGGAGCAGATTTCGTTCGCGGGCTTGTGTAAGATGGCTTGCTGCTCACTCGCAGAGTCTTTCGAGAACTCAGCTTCGGTGACCGTAGGCTATAGCGACGCTATCTCTGGCGCACGACAGATTAAGATGCTCGGTCTTGCAGGTACATACACACAGATTCTCGATGAGAACCGCCCCATCATGCAGGGTGCGGGTGCTACATATGGCCTTAGCTACACTCCTGGTATGTGGCTCAACTCTATTCAGGTATCTAAGGGTGTGGCATCTGTTACAGCGGGTCACGAGGCTATCACAGGTCAGATTAACCTCGAGCACCGTAAGCCTACAGATGATGAGCGTTTCTTCCTTAACCTCTACTTCGATTCGGAGCTCCGCCCCGAGATCAACGTATCTTCGGCTATTCCTCTTACTCCCGATAAGAGCCTCTCGACAGTTATCATGGCACACGGCTCACTCGACACTGCGTCACACGATATGAATGAGGATGGCTTCTCGGATATGCCTAAGTCTAACCAGATTAACGTGGCTAACAAGTGGTTGTGGCAGAATGCTGGTGGCGTGCAGGTGCGCTGGGGCTGGAAGGTTGTAAATGAGAATCGCCTCGGTGGCCAGATGGGCTACAAGAAGGATCTCTACGAGGAGATGGTTAACAACCTTGAGTCTAACCTCTATGGTTCGGCCATCCATAATCGCAATATCAACGCCTACCTCAAGGCGGGTATCCCCGTTGGCTATGAGCGCACATTTACTGGCGACCCCGCAGATGCTGTGCAGAACAACGTGGCTATGGTCTTCGACTACGATAACTACATGACCGACTCATACTTCGGCCGTAGCAATATCGACGTCAAGGAGAATACTTTCCGCTTCAATGTTACATATGCGCACTACTTCACACAGCGCTCTTCGCTCAATGCTGGTGCTTCGTTCTATGCTCGCATGATGAACGACCAGTATAGCCACTTCGGCTCTCGCGATGAGAAGAGCAACATCTGGAATCTCGATAACAACAGCATGCTTATGGAGCCAGGTGTGTTTGCCGAGTACACATATCAGATTGAGGAGAAGTTCTCGCTCGTTGCGGGTCTCCGTGGCGACTATGCAATGGTGGGTAATAACTACTATATCCCCAATGCTAAGAACGATTTTATCGTAACGCCCCGTGCTCACATTCGTTGGAGCATCACTCCTCGCACTACATTGCGTGCTTCGGCAGGTATGGGCTCACGCCGCCAGAACCTCGTTACGGACAACATCTGGATGATGACTACATCGCGCGAGATTTTCAACTTGGATGGCCTCAATGATGACATGGAGAAGGCGTTGACTATTGGTGGTAGCCTCTCGCAGACATTCAAACTTGCGGGTGATGACATGGCTACTATCAGCTTCGACTACTTCCGTTCGCAGTTCTTCAACACCATGGTCTTCGACCAGGAGACTGCCAACAACGATATCCTTATATATAATAGCAAGGGTAAGTCGTTTACGGATAACTACCAGGTAGACTTCAACTGGACACCCTTCCGTGGCTTCGACCTCTTCGCAACCTTCCGCTATACTAACGCTATGATTACGTTGGAGCGCGATGATGAGCAGGTTCTCGTGGAGCGTCCTCTTACCTCACGCTATAAGGGTCTTATCAACATCCAGTATGCCGTAGGTCGTTGGGTATTCGATGCTACAGCACAGCTCAATGGCCCCGTACGCCTCCCCGAGCTCGATGGTGATCTTGTAAAGGCTCAGGAGAATCCTAACCTCTCGCCCATCTATCCTATGTTCTTTGCGCAGGTTAGCTACAAGATGAGTAACCTCACGCTCTATGCTGGTTGCGAGAATATCGCTAACTACATGCAGGGTCACAATGGCCATGGTCAGGCTCCTATCCTCGGTGGTGATTATCCCTACAACCCTGGCTTTAACTCATCAGCCGTGTGGGGACCACTTATGGGTCGTAAGTTCTATATCGGCTTGCGCTTGAATATATACTAATGCAATAAAGTAAGAACAAGTACGTTAACTTAATAAAATACTATACTAATATGAAGAAGATTATCTTGGTGCTTTTCGTAGCACTTTTCAGCTTCGCAGCAGCCGAGGCACAGCAGCCTAAGGGCGAGAAGAAGAGCGTGACAACAACATTCGTAACTGATATCGACTGTGCTGGTTGCGCAAAGAAGGTTACTAACACTATTCCCTACGAGAAGGGTGTTAAGGATGTACAGGTTGATGTTGCAGCAAAGACTGTTACTGTAACTTTCGATCCTACCAAGACCAACAACGAGACTCTCGTTAAGGCTTTCGCAAAGATTAAGATCAAGGCAGAGGCTGGTTGCGCAGAGAAGGGTGAGGCTAAGACTTGCACCGACGCTTGCTGCACTGGTCACAAGCATTAATAGTGGGGTGGTCTACGCTACTCAACAATACAAAAAGATTAGGGGTTGTCCGAGTGGACAGCCCCTAATTACTTATTGGGAATGATGAATTACTGATTGGTGTCGGTCTCCTCGTTCTCAACCACTACAGCCTCTTCTACCTCTTCTACCTCTTTGAAGGCAACCTCTTCGCTGGTCTCGTCCTTGATAGGCTCAGGAAGTACCTCGAGCTCAGACTTGCTTATCAGCCACCAACCACGATAGTAGAAGTACATGGCAAAGATACTGCCTGTAATCATAATGATGAGCGCAAAAATAAATGCACCGAAAACCTCCTCATTGTCATCAGCAAACTCCTTGAGAATAGCCAACTCTTCATCATTTACAGCCTCCTCCGCGAGTGTCTCCAGGAAGACGCTGTCATCGAACTCTAACTCGTATGTGTCATCAGTAGTAAACTCATCATCTTCTGTATTCCAGATTGTAGAGATGTTTACAACCTCCTCATCGATATCGTTGTCCTCGGTTGTGCCGTCTACAAGATTAACGATAAGTGTGGCAAGTGCCGCAATCATCACTATAGAGCCAAACACCGCTGTTGCAAACGATACGATGTAGTTAATAAATATGCTCTTAGCACCCTTCTGTCCCAACGCAGGCATATCCTGCGCCTTGCGGAGCTTGATAACAGAGATAAACTGAAGGATTACGCCAGCATATGCTGCTGCCTGACATGCTGAGTTAAGTAACTGTGCCACAACGCCGATATATGGGATTGTTGCAAAGCCGCTGAATGTTGTGCCACCAAGAGCTGCGATGAGCGTAATCAATACACCAATCTGGAGCAATTTGATGCTCTTCTTGAGTGACTCAGGTGCAGCCTTGTGCCACTTTCTGACATCAAAGTAGAATACCCACATCAAGATTATTATGGTAACTGCAAGGGGTATCATTGCAAGGAGCGAGAGTGTGCCAGTTATGATGAGTGGCGTCGCTGTTGCTACTGACTCCTCAAGACAGAAGATGCCACCAATGAGTATGGGCAAACCAATGAATAGCAAGACATATGCAGCGATGCTGAGGAATAGCATTAAACGCTGTCTCTTCCACATTGCGCCAACAGCCTCTTTCCAACTCTTGGCAGCCTCGATAGATTGCTTATAGGGTGTCATGATATTAATGTTTTTTGTTAGTTTTTTTGTTATTTGCGGAATATAAAGTACACTGCAAGAACCAGACAGAGGAAGCCTACGTAGTGGTTCCATTTAAGACCCTCATGCAGAAATATTGCCATAAAGAGCGAGAAGACTACCAACGATATAACCTCCTGAATAACCTTCAAGTGCCACAACGTGAAGGGACCACCAAACTCTGCGCTACCGAGACGGTTTGCAGGCACCTGGAAGCAATACTCCAAGAGCGCCACACCCCAGCTGATAAGTACGATAACGAGCATGCCCTTGAGTAAGAATGGTTTCTCTGGCGAGCTGAAGCGTTCGAGCTTATCCTTGAAGGCAATGTGGCCATACCACGCCAGTGTCATAAAGATGTTTGAGCAGATGAGTAGTGCTATTGTCGAGATACCTCTTCCAAGCATATAATTTCGTTTTTAATATTAGTTAAGTATCGCAAAATTATAAAAAAAATAGTAAATAGGTGTGGTCTATGCGCTTTTTTTTGTTTGTCTCATATTTTCGTTGTAATTTTACACCGATTATTGTATTACAAACTATAACCAACGAATGATGAATAAAATTTTAGGACTTACCGCTATGGGAATTTTTGCTGTGTCAACCATGGCGACTGCTCAGGAGGCTGAGCAGCCCTGGATTGTTGACCGCTTCGATGACATCAAGGTTATCCGCTACGAGGTGCCAGGCTTCGAGAACCTTACAGCAAAGGAGAAGGAGTATGTTTACTACCTTACTGAGGCTGCTAAGTGTGGTCGCGACATCCTTTTTGATCAGAACTTTAAGTATGGCTTGGCTGTACGCCGTTCTTTCGAGACTATCTACACCGAGGCTCGCAATACAGCTGAGGCTGAGACTGCAGAGTTCAAGGCTTTTGAGAAGTACTTGAAGAAGATGTGGTTTGCTAACGGCATCCACCACCACTACTCAAACGATAAGTTTGTGCCCGAGTTCTCTGAGGCATGGTTCCGTCAGCAGCTCGCACTCTACATCAACGACACTAACCGCCAGATGGATGATGAGCTTCTTTGCCGCATCATCTTCGACGCAGAGCTCTACGCTTCACGTCTCAACCAGAAGGCTGGTGTTGATGTAATCACCGCTTCGGCTAACAACTACTTCGAGGGTGTTAATCAGGAGGAGGTAGAGGCATTCTACGCTGCTATGGCTGCTGCTGATGAGGGTAACCCCGAGCCTATCTCTTACGGTCTTAACTCTAAGCTCATGAAGAATGAGAAGGGAGAGATTTACGAGAAGGTATGGCGCGTAGGTGGCATGTACTCTGAGGCTCTTGAGCAGATCGTATACTGGCTCGAGAAGGCTGAGAAGGTTGCTAACCCCACACAGAAGAAGTATGTTAAAGCTCTTATCAAGTACTACCGTACTGGTGACCTTAAGATGTTCGACAAGTATAACGTGCTTTGGGTACGCGATACTGACACTAACGTAGATTTCGTTAACGGCTTTATCGAGAGCTATGGCGATCCACTCGGTCGCAAGGCATCTTGGGAGTCTGTAGTAAACTTCCGCGACGTGGAGGCTTGCAAGCGTACTGCAATCATGGCTGCAAATGCTCAGTGGTTCGAGGATAACGCTCCTATTAACCCTGCATACCGCAAGGAGGTTGTTAAGGGCGTATCAGCAAAGGTTATCACTGTTGCTATGCTTGGTGGTGATTGCTATCCCGCAACAGCTATCGGTATTAACCTCCCCAACGCTGACTGGATTCGTAAGGAGCACGGCTCAAAGTCTGTAACTATCGATAATATCACTTACGCATACGCTAAGGCTGCTGAGGGTAACGGCTTCAACGAGGAGTTCGTCCTTCGCGCTGAGGATCGTGAGCGCATGCGCCTCTATGGCAAGCTCTCTGATGACCTCCACACCGACCTCCACGAGTGTCTCGGTCACGGTTCAGGTCAGCTTGCTCCCGGTACTAAGGGTGATGAGCTCCGTACATACTCTTCAACACTTGAAGAGGCACGTGCAGACCTCTTTGCACTCTACTACCTCGGTGACCAGAAGCTCGTTGAGATTGGTCTTATCCCCACACTCGACGTTGCATGGGCACAGTACAGCAAGTATATCATGAATGGTATGCAGACACAGCTCTCTCGTATCGAGCTCGGTAAGGATGTAGAGGAGTCTCATATGCGTAACCGTAAGCTCATCGCTGACTGGTGCTACGAGAAGGGTAAGGCTGAGAACGTTATCGAGATCGTTGAGAAGGATGGCAAGCGCTATGTTGTTGTTAACGACTTTGTACGCCTCCGTGAGCTCTTTGGTGAGCTTCTCTGCGAGGTACAGCGCATCAAGTCTGAGGGTGACTACGAGGCTGGTAAGGCTCTTGTAGAGAACTACGCAGTAAAGGTTGAGCCTAACTTCCACGCTGAGATTATCGCACGTAACAAGGCACTCAATATCGAGCCTTATGGCGGTTTCGTTAACCCCAACTACCACCCCGTATACAACAAGCGTGGTAAGATTGTTGATGTGAAGATTAGCTACGATAGCAAGTATATCGATCAGCACCTCGAGTACTCAAAGGATTACTCATTCCTTCCTTCATTCAACTAATTTGTTATGGTAGCAGCGCGTTAGCGACGCATACCTAAAAGTCAATAGCCCAGGGCTGTACGTTAAGTACCTCCCTGGGCTATCTCTTTTGAGATGCTCCACGTCATCTTAGATAATAATTTGTAGTGGGGCAAATTATGTTCCTATTATTCTTGGTCTAAGAACTTCTCGTCGAAGTTGACCAAGTAGACACGCTCCGTGGCACGGGTGATGGCTGTGTACAACCACCTCATCATATCTCTCGACATCTCCTCATCGCCAAACAAGCATCTATCCACAAACACAGCCTTCCACTGTCCGCCCTGTGCCTTGTGGCACGTTACGGCGTAAGCAAACTTCACCTGCATAGCGTTAAAGTGGCAGTTCTCGCGGATGGCACGATAGCGCTTCGTACGTGATTTTATATCCTCATAATCCTTCTCCACCTCATAGAATAACTTGCGGCTCTCCTCGCGTGTCAAAGATGGCGACTCCGAAGCAAGCGTGTCGAGCATAACCTTCGCCTCCATAGTGTAGTCATCATAGTCGGGGAACTCCACAACGGCATCTATAAACCTGAAGCCGTAGAACTCCTCGAAGCGGCGAATGCGCTTAAGGCGTACCACGTCACCATTTGCTATGAATGACATTGGTGACTGCTCATCGCGCTCGGCATAGTAGTAGTTATTCTTAACAACCATAAGCATATCGCCACTCTCAATCTCCTCCTCAGCCGAGAGATTATAGCGACGTATGCCCTCATTATATCTATTAGCGCGTTTATTCGAGCGTGTGATAACAATAGTCTCATCGCGACCATATTTCGAGTAGCACTCCTCGAGAGCTTCGAGTAGCTCGCCGCCCTGCACACTGCGAAAATCGGGGTGCGACATATCGAAGCGTGGTATCTCGTAGAGACGGTTCTCGAGCATGCAGCGTAGCATTGTGGCATTAAAGAGTATGCCTGAATCCTGTGTCTGGCGTACAACCTCATCCATGGTGTTGTAGTCGACATCGCCGTAGGGTAGTAGCTCTGCGGGGTCGAGGGCGGGGCTGTAGTCGATGCCTACGGGTGGTAGCTGTGCATCATCGCCCACAAGCATCAGTCGGCACTCCTTACCGCTACGCACATACTTTATGAGATCCTCAAGGAGGTTGCCTGAACCGAAAGTTGCATCCTCGGAAGAGGTTGTCGAGAGCATCGAAGCCTCGTCGACAATATAGACTACATTTTTATCCTTATTGAAGTCGAGCGAGAACTTTGACTCGTAGTCTGCCAGTGTACGCTCGCGATATATCTTCTTGTGGATGGTAAATGCCTCCTTCTTGGCATAATGCGATAGCACCTTCGCGGCACGTCCAGTAGGTGCAAGGAGTATTGTTTTGATACCCAATTCGTTGAGTGCGGCAACAAAGGCTGCGATAATCGTTGTTTTACCCGTTCCTGCATATCCGTTAAGGAGAAAGATGCGCTCATAATCCGCCTCAGTTACCCACTCGGATAACTTTTCTATTATTTTTTTTTGGTTAAAAGTTGCTTCAACCGATAATTTTGCGTAAATTTGATGCGAAATATGTGTGCTAAGCATAGCTCCCTATTTTGAACGTAAACTAAAACGATACAAACTTAATAAAAAATAATTACAAAATGAAAAATTCAAGATCTATCTTGGTTACTATTTTAACAGTTGTTTTGTTGGTAGTAGTAGGTGCAATTCTCTATTGGGTTATAACTATCGTATCAACTCCAATTAAGTTCGAGAACCACTTCGAGGATCGTACAGCTATGGTTATCGAGAAGGAGCAGCACATCATCAAGCTCGTGCAGGCTTATCGCGACCAGAACCCTAAGAAGGAGTTTACAACAAGCTGGGATGAGCTTACAGATTTCGCTTTGAACGGTACAATGGAGTATCGTAGCCAGATTTACGATGAGAACAACTTGGAGAATGCAGCTATCATCGAGGAGCTCCGTAAGCAGGACAAGAACTGGAAGAACGAGCGCGTAGTTAAGGTTGCTGTTCGTGATACAGTTTTCGATGATATCTATGGTAAGTGCCGCCTTACTGAGGATGAAATGAAGCACTTGCGTTATATCCCCTTCACTCACAACCAGGAGGAGTTCCAGCTCGATACTGCAACTTACGTTTCAGGTGCATATCGCACTCACTTGATCCGCTGCCACGCTCCTTACGTTAAGTTCATCGACCACGAGACTTACAACGTTGAGTTCTGGAACCTTCTTGATGAGCAGTTCGTATACTTCATCAACCACCAGGAGGCTAGCGAGGATATGAAGAAGATGAAGGCTGATGGTATCAAGAAGGCCTTCACTAAGGAGGAGAAGTACATGATTGGTAACAGCCACCCCATCCCAATGGATGAGCAGTTCTTCGGTGTTACTTTCGGTAGCCTTGAGGAGCCTACTAACGAGACAGGTAACTGGGGCGGTAGCGCTAAGTAGTCATGATGCAAACATCACTAAATAATGTGTCCATCCGCCTTAAGTCGGGTGGACACTCTTTTTCATCCTCAGAGCTAAACTCGGAGGTGCGTAACTCTTCACAGCCCGTGGAGGTTGTGGTGCTCACTCCAAAGAGCACTCTTGTTCCTGCGGAGTTTTTTGTTGCTGAGCATGCTGCAGGCTATCTTGCCGAGGTGGGTCTTGCGCTCGCAAATGGTGAGTGTGCAGTATTTAGCGAAGCAAAGGAGGGTGCTGTGGCTGTGATGGCCATAAGTGCAGAGTGCTATGCTGAGCTTAAGGCGTGTATCCCTGCAGGTGTGCTCTTCACCTCTCCACTGATTGAGGGTGTAGCGCCCGAGAAGGGTAGTAAGCTGCACCTTGAAGCTGATGTGCTCTATGTGCGTATATATAATAGGGGCTTGCGCTTTGCTGAGGCATTTGAGTGCAAGAGCGATGCAGATGTGTTGTACTACATCGCAAAAGTGGATGAGGTCTACGATATATATAATATGTACGCGCGCGTGAGCGGTGATGTTAAGCACTTACAGAAACTATTGAAACCCATATTTAAGGATTTGGTATGCGAATAATAAGCGGAAAATATCGTGGTCGCACCATCGTGCCACCTCGCAACTTGCGTGCACGCCCAACCACAGATTTTGCTAAGGAAAACCTCTTTAATGTTCTTGGCAACCTTGTAGACTTTGAGGATCTCGATGTGCTCGACCTCTTTTCTGGTACTGGCTCTATAAGCTATGAGTTTGCATCGCGTGATGCGCGTAGTGTGACATCGGTGGAGGTGAATAGCGTACACCATAACTTTATTCGCCAAACAGCACGTGACCTACAGTTTGAGAATTTCTTCGCTGTGAAGGCAAATGTCTTTCTCTATTTGAAGAGTTGTACCAAGAAGTTTGACCTTATCTTCTCGGATGCACCCTACGATCTTAAGGGTAGTGAGGAGGTTATCCGTTTGGTCTTTGAGCGCGATTTGCTAGTCGAGGATGGTATGTTGATTTTCGAACATTCTAAAGACCAGGATGTTAGTAATTTCCCACACTATTGGCAGACACGTAGTTATGGTAGTGTTCAGTTCTCGTTCTTTAGAAAAGAGTAAAAATTTTCAAAAAAAGTGGTGAAAAATTTTGCTGGTTTGAGAAAAAATACTACCTTTGCAACGCAATCGAGAAATAACGATTGTAAGGCTCTAAAAATGGTGTGGTAGTTCAGCTGGTTAGAATACCTGCCTGTCACGCAGGGGGTCGCGGGTTCGAGTCCCGTCCATACCGCCAAGAGGAGCAATCCTCGACATTTTTAATAATAGAGCCAAACTGGTGTGGTAGTTCAGCTGGTTAGAATACCTGCCTGTCACGCAGGGGGTCGCGGGTTCGAGTCCCGTCCATACCGCTCAAAGGATGATCTTAATAGGTCATCCTTTTTTTTGTTATGTGATGACGATGCTACTATCGTAGCATACGAGCATACAATATGATGCTATAGTGAGCAAGCTCCTACGCATCACATTGTATGCTCATTCGCTTTGCGAATCGTCATCATCTAAATATACCTTGCGCTATCTTTGCACTGCTCACTGAATACGGGTTGAGCCGATATGATAGTGTCTATTGCTCGGGCTAATGCCCTGCGCTATATGGTATCGGCTCTACGACTTTGTCGTTCGAGTCCTGTTCTTAATCAAATTGAATAGGTTTACTCCTTTGTAATGCGTGGAATGTGGTAGGATTTAAGTTCGCGGTTATACGCCTTCTCCTTGCTGCCAACGTGAGTGTTTAGAAGCTGATGAAAGGCAGCGGAGTGGTTATGGTGGCGAGTGTGGCAGAGTTCGTGCAATATGATAAACTCGCGTAGATGCTCGGGAAGAAGCATAACGAAGAGTGAGATACTGATGCTATTGCGACTGCTGCAAGATCCCCAGCGTGTCTGTGCGGAGGAGATTCGCAATGATGTATAAGCAAAGCCATGCTCCTTGGCAAGGCGTGCAAGTGTTGTGGGAATATAAGCGCGTGCCTCGCGGCGTAGGTGCTCTACATCCTCGGGCGATATGGTAGGGTATTGTGCTGTGCGCTGCGCTATGCGCTGGCGGGTCTGCTCTATCCACTCCCTCTTGCTCTCGGCAAAGGCTAAGGCCTTAGCTCGGCTACTAAAGAGAGGGTAGGTGAGGCGTAGTGTGCCATCACGGCGCACAACAAGACGAATAGAGCGTGCACGCAGTGAGCGTACACACTCTATCAATCCAAGTGTTTTATGTTCTACGAGGGACATTAGCCGATACGCTGGCGCACAACCTCGAAGAGCATGATAGCGGCAGCAGCAGCCACGTTGAGTGACTCGGTGTGGCCGATAAGTGGAATAGCCAACTGCTCATCGCACATCTTGAGAACCTCCTTAGAGATACCCTTATCCTCTGCGCCCATAACGATAGCAGTAGGCTTTGTGAAGTCGGCATCGTAGAGGAGCTTAGTGCTCTTCTCTGTAGCAGCTACAATCTGAAAGCCCTCCACCTGCAATGTCTTAAGGGTGTTGCGGATAGATCCAACGCGGCATACGGGAATGTTGTTCAAAGCGCCTGCAGAAGAGCGAATGGCGTCGCCATTTACGGGTGCTGAGTTCTTCAAAGGTGTGACAAGACCGTGAGCACCTGCGCACTCTGCTGAACGAGCGATGCCACCGAAGTTGCGTACGTCGGTTACGCCATCGAACACTACGATAAGTGGTGTCTCATCCTCAGGCACGCGCTCAAGGATGTCATTAAGCTCCACATAGTCGATTGCGGCAATCTGTGCCACAACGCCCTGGTGGTTGCCGCGAGTGAGGCGGTTGAGCTTCTCGATGGGTACCTCCTGCCAGCGGATGTGGTGACGTGCCATAAGGTCCTTGAGGTCATTCATAAGCTGACCATCAGCACCCTTCTTAATATATACGCGCTCAATCTGTTTGCGTGCCTCAACAGCCTCTGCTACAGGGCGTATTCCAAAAATAATATTCTCCATGCTCTATATTTATACTTAATTCTGCTCAGTAATTTCCAACTCGTACGAAGCCTTCTCCCACTCGTGCATAAGCTGGTCGTAGCGCTGCTTCAAAGCATCATACTTGGCGTAGTCATCGGCATTGTACTCCGTGGACTCTGCGAAGCGCTTGTCGTATGCTGCAATCTCTGCCTCGACCTTTGCCAACTCCTCCTCTACGCTCTCTACGGCCTTACGCAACTTGCGGAGGAGCTTCTCCTGCTCCTTCTTCTGCTCGTATGATAGTTTGCCAGTGCTACTCTCTGCAGTGTTCTTTTCGGTTGCTACGGGCTTATCCTTGCGCTCAATCTCCTGCAACGACTCCACCTTACGTTTCTCAAGGAAGTACCAGATGTCGCCAAGGTACTCTCTTACGCCACCATCGCGGAACTCGTAGATGCGGTCAACAAGACCATCAAGGAACTCTCGGTCGTGCGATACAACGACTACCGTGCCGTCATACTTCTGCAACGCATCCTTCAGGATATCCTTCGAACGCATATCCATGTGGTTGGTAGGCTCATCGAGGATAAGTAGATTGTAGGGCTCGAGCATAAGGCGCGCCATAGCGAGGCGTGAACGCTCGCCACCCGACAACACCTTCACCTTCTTCTCGATGTCCTCTCCACGAAAAAGAAATGCTCCGAGGATGTCGCGCAAGCGTGTGCGGATGTCGCCAACAGCCACGCGGTCGAGGGTGTCGAATACGGTGAACTCGCCATCCATTAGGTCATCCTGATTTTGGGCGTAGTAACCGATATTTACGTTTGCACCGAGCTTGATATCTCCCTCTGTGGGCTCCAACTCGCCGATAAGCATACGTGCAAAGGTGGTCTTACCCTCACCGTTACGGCCTACAAGGGCAATCTTCTGTCCGCGCTCGATGGTGAACTCTGCACCTGAGAATATGCGCTTTTCGCCAAATGCCTTGCCCACCTCCTTGACCTCTGCAACGATCTGACCTGTGCGGGGTGCGGGAGGAAACTTGATATTTAGGCGTGACAAGTCCTCCTCATCGACCTCAATGCGGTCGAGCTTCTCGAGCTGCTTGATGCGTGACTGCACCTGGTTACTCTTGGTGGGCTTGTAGCGGAACTTCTCGATAAACTCCTCAGTCTTCTCGATTAGGCGCTGTTGGTTTTCGTATGCTGCCATTTGCTGTGCACGGCGCTCCTGACGCAATACCACATACTTCGAGTAGGGTACTTTGTAGTCGTAGGCCTTGCCTAAAGATATCTCCACAGTACGTGTGGTGACATTATCCAGAAAGGCGCGATCGTGCGAGATCAAAAGCACAGCACCGTTATAGTTTTTGAGGTACTCCTCGAGCCACTGAATACTCTCGATGTCGAGGTGGTTTGTAGGCTCATCGAGCAAGAAAATTGAGGGGCGGCGCAAAAGGAGTTTCGCCAACTCAATACGCATGCGCCAACCTCCCGAGAATTCGCGTGTGGGGCGTTCAAAGTCGGTGCGCTTGAAACCCAAACCAAGCAATGTGCGCTCGATGTCGGCATCTCGTGTATCGCCACCAAGGATGTGGTAGCGGTCGTTAGCCTCGTTTAGGCGATGTATGAGCTCGGCATACTCTTCACTCTCGTAGTCTGTGCGTGATGCAATCTCTGCTGTTAGGCGCTCGATGTTTGCCTCGATACGCAATACCTCCTCGAAGGCCTTGGCAGTCTCTGCTACAAGTGACGTCGTATCTGCTACGCGCATCTGCTGGGGTAGGTAGCCTATGGTGCACTCGCCATTGATGGTCACAGCACCCTCGGTGGGCTGCTGCTCGCCTGTTATGACGCGCAATAGGGTAGTCTTACCCGCACCGTTCTTACCCACAAGACCTATGCGGTCTTTGGGGTTAATCATAAACGAAATGCCGTCAAAGAGTGTCCAGCCACCGTAGCTGATGGTGAGGTTATCGAGCGAAATCATCTAAGCGTGTCGGATTATGAGTTAATCATATCAACGATTGCCTGCTCGGGGTCTGCAGCACCAAATACTGAGCTACCCGCAACCAATGCCTCAGCACCTGCGTCGAACAAAAGGCGTGAGTTTGAGGCTGAGATACCGCCATCTACCTCGATGATAAGCTCTGAGAGACCCAACTCCTGCTTCTTGCGGTTGAGATACTCGCACTTAGCAATAGATGAAGGCATGAACTTCTGGCCACCGAAACCTGGCTCTACGCTCATAACGAGGATGAGGTCGAGCTGTGTGAGCCACTTATCCAATACCTCGGGCTCTGTGCCTGGCTTGATTGAGATACCCACCTTAGCACCCGCCTTGCGGATAAGGTCGATAC
>JAFZGE010000155.1 GCA_017555545.1 Alistipes sp. | reverse complement strand
TCCTATTCTGAGCTGTTGATCAGGCTTGAACTGACGACCTCTTCCTTACCAAGGAAGTGCTCTACCACTGAGCTACAACAGCAATAATAAACCCTACTCCTATGAAAGAGTGCACAAAAGTACACAACATTTTTTAATTTGCAAACTTTTGTTCTCTTTTTTTTCGGGCAGCGCGGCCATTTATAGCCCACACATTTGTGCACAAGCCTGTTAATCAGCCCATTATATTATCAGTATAGTCCCGCGGAATGGTAGCGACGCACCACGCTCTGCAGGCGCTCAAAGGTTATCAATCCACACTCACGCCACAGCACCCTACCCCGCGAAAAGAGCATAAGCGTGGGTAGCGCAACAACGTTATATCGCCGCACAAGGTCGTAGCTCGAGCGAGAGGTTGTATCTATACGCACAAGCGTAACGACATCGCCCATCGAAAGCACAACGCGGTCGAGGGCATCATCTATAGCGCCACAAGCACCGCACCACGTGGCGTAGAAATCTATAAGCACGAGCCTCTCGGCAGAGATAAGGTTATCGAAATCGGATGTTTTCATACTTCACCAGTTTTGTACATATATAAATAAGGAGACTCCCCACATTTTCTGCAGGGAGTCTCAAAATCTATACCGTAAGCACGCCTAAGAACTAAAAGAGTGCCTTAGGCAGCTGCTCGATGCTTGAGATGTAGACAACCTCGATATCCTTACGTTTCTTGATGCTCTTCTCAACGAAGCTCGACACCACGATACGCTTAAAGCCGAGGCGCGCAGCCTCTGCAATACGCTGCTCAGTACGTGGTGCGGGGCGCACCTCACCCGAGAGACCTATCTCACCAGCACAGCAGACACCATCCATAAGGGCACGATCGTAGTACGAAGAGATGATTGCAGCGACAACAGCCAGGTCCATGCCCGTATCGGCAATTTTGAAGCCACCAGCGAAGTTAAGGAAGACATCCTTCTGGAACATCTTCATGCCCACACGCTTCTCCAACACCGCCAAGAGCATATTCAAACGGCGCTGGTCGAAACCCGTAGTTGAGCGCTGAGGCGTACCATATGCTGCGCCACTAACCAAGGCCTGCACCTCGATAAGATATGGACGCATGCCGTCTACCGCAGCACCTACAGCCGTACCTGCGAGGGGCTCATCGTAGTGCGAAAGGAGTATCTCCGAGGGGTTAGCAACCTCGCGTAATCCCTCCTCGCGCATCTCGAAAACACCAATCTCGTATGTGGCGCCAAAGCGATTCTTGATGCCACGCAATATGCGGTAGGTATGGTTACCGTCACCCTCGAACTGGAGTACCACATCCACGATATGCTCCAAAATCTTGGGACCCGCAATAGAGCCATCCTTAGTGATATGACCGATGATAAATACCGCGATGCCGAGCGACTTAGCCACCTTAAGGAGCGTTGCAGCGCACTCGCGAATCTGCGTCACGCTACCCGCCGAGGACTCGACAAGGTCGGTAGAGATGGTCTGTATAGAGTCAATGATAACAACATCGGGGCGAAGCTCCTCGATCTGTGCCACGATATTCTCGAGCAGGGTCTCAGTAAATACCGTACACTCCTGGTTGCGAATGCCGAGGCGCGTAGCGCGCATCTTAATCTGCTCGGCAGACTCCTCACCCGAGACATAGAGCGTACGTAGGCCATTCTCCGTGAGCGCCAACTGCAATGAGAGGGTCGACTTACCGATGCCAGGCTCACCACCCAACAGGATGAGCGAACCAGGCACCATGCCACCACCGAGCACACGGTTAACCTCCGCGATGCCCACATCTACGCGCACCGTAGTATGCTCCTCGATGTCCTGCACCTTGCGGGGCTCGACACGGGGTACTGACGTAAGGCGCGAGCTTACGGATGATGACTCCTTGGCCACGACATGCTCCGTGATTGTGTTCCACTCGCCACACGAGGGGCACTTACCCAACCACTTGGGCGTCTCATAGCCACACGAAGTACAGAAGAATGTACGCTTCAACTTTGCCATATAGCGCGAGCCTACTTAAAGAGGTTAAAGATATCGTTGCCGTTAGCGTAGATGAGCAACAACATAAGCAGTGCGAAGCCTATTGTCTGCGCCACCTCCAAGAACTTCTCGTTGGGTTTGCGGCGCGTGATAATCTCGTAGAGTGCAAAGAGCACATGACCACCATCGAGAACGGGAATGGGCAACAAGTTCATCACAGCGAGCATGATAGAGATAAGCGCTGTGATATTCCAGAATGCCAACCAGTTCCATGTGCTGGGGAAGACGCTACCGATAGAGAGGAAGCCACCCACCTCTTTGTAGAGCTTGGTATCGGGGTTTACCATCATCACAAGCTGATCCCAGTATGACTTAACCTGGTTAATACCACTCTTAATACCAAGAGGGATAGCCTCGAAGAAGCCATAGTCGTTGTGCGTAAACTCAACCGCGGGCTGCTCCTTGAGCACGATACCAATCATACCCTCCTCATTAATGGGCGTTGCAATCTCAACATATACGGGGTGCTCAGCGAGGCTCACACTATCGAGCTCGTAGCGCAATACGCGCACATTAGCAACCATGCCGCTACGCTCAGCAAGCATGGGGCGGATAATCTCACCACTACATGCCGACACGGAGTCAATAGCGACAATCTGGTCACCCTCGCGGTAACCGAGCGCCTCAACGCTCTCATTTGCACAGCTCTCGACAACATAAGGCATCTGGATGGGGGTGTACATACCCGCAAACTGGCGCGCCTCACGCATAGCGATAAGGCGATCCATAGCGATTGAGAAGTTCACAGTATCGCGGTTGCGCAACACGGTGATATTGCGGTCTGCCTCCGACAAAAGGAGTGTCATACCAATCTCCTCGGCATTGCCCACAGACTCGTTATCGATAGCAAGGATGCGGTCACGATCCTCGAAGCCCAGCTCCTTGGCAGGCTCGCTGAAGGTGTAACCATGGACTACATTATCGTTACGTAGGTAGTCCTCACCCCACACGCAGAGGATGCCAGCGTAGATGACCATCGCTGCAACGAGGTTCATAAAGACACCCGCAACCATCACGATAAGGCGCTGCCATGCTGGCTTTGCGCGCAACTCATCGGGCTCGGGAGTAAGCGTGCGCTGCTCTTCTCTTACGCGCTCAATGTCGGTCTCGAGCGTAGCAACAGCATCGGTGAGCTCCGCAATCTCGACAGCATTGCCGCGGCGCTTAGCTCTGCGAAGGTTAGCCTTTGCATCCTTGAGCGTCTCCTTGAGACCATTCTCCTGGTTGTAGAGCTTCTCACGACTATCATAGATAGATACATAACCACCCAAAGGCAACCAACCGATACCGAACTCAACCTTACCGATCTTGCGCTTATAGAGCGAGAACCATGGGTTGAAAAAGAGGTAGAACTTATCGACACGTATGCCAAACATACGCGCAGCCAAGAAGTGACCCATCTCGTGGATGGTCACCAACAACGACAATGCAAAAACGAACTGCAATGCCTGAATCAAAACTGAACTCATATACTTAATCTATTATTCTTATCGTAATTTTAGGTAACGCTCCGCTAGCATACGCGCCTCAAGGTTCGATGCGGTGTAGTCCTCCAACGTAGGCCCTGCAACAAACGTAGCGTTATCCAAAGCATAGCGTATAGCACCTACGATGTCGAGATAGCCACACTTACCCTTAAGGAATGCCGCAACGGCGACCTCATTCGAGCCATTCATAACACAAGCTGCCGTGCCACCGCGCTCCAAGCACTCGTAAGCGATATCGAGGGCTGGATACTTAACCCTATCGGGCGCTGCAAACGTGAGCGTTGGGTAGTCCAAAATCGAGAACTGCTCCATGGGTTCACTCGCACGGTCGGGGTATAGCAATGCATAGCTAATGGGTGTGTGCATATCTGCCGAGCCCAACTGCGCCTTAACCGAGCCGTCGGTAAACTCGACCATTGAGTGCACGATGCTCTGGGGGTGGATGACAACCTTAATATTTGAGGGTGCGACATCGAACAACCAGCGCGCCTCGATAACCTCGAAGCCCTTATTTACAAGCGTAGCAGAGTCGATGGTAATCTTCGCGCCCATGCTCCACTGTGGATGCTGCAATGCACGCTCCGCAGTCACACTCTCAAGCTCATCAATCGAGAGGTCGCGCAACGCACCACCGCTGCAAGTGATGATGAGGTTACGCACATTCTTGCGCTTCTCGCCCTCCAGGCACTGCATGATTGCCGAGTGCTCCGAGTCGATGGGCAGAATATCTACGCCACGACTGCGTGCCGCAGACATGATGACATCACCACCCACGACCAAGGTCTCCTTATTTGCTAAGGCGATGCGCTTGCCCGCCTCAATAGCGGCATATGTGGGGTGCAGACCCGAGTAGCCCACCAACGAGTTAACAACGGTATCGCATCGCTGGTCGCGTGCCACATCTATAATGGCATTGCTACCCGCCATAACCTCGATATTCGTATCCGAAAGTGCCTCCTTGAGTGCTGCATAGTGGCACTCATCGCCAATCACTACCCTCTCGACACCAAACTCACGGGCCTGGGCTGCGAGCTCCTGCCAGCGGCTGTGTGCAACGAGCGAAGTGACACTAAAACGCTCGGGATTGCGGCGCACGATGTCCAGTGTCTGAACACCTATCGAGCCTGTAGAACCTAATATGCTGAGTCTCTCCATAATTAGACCTCTGTTTGCTTAGAACAATATATATCGCTCGGGGTCTACGGCAGTACCATCTCGCCACAACTCAAACACCAACTCTGCATCCTGAGCAGTCTCGCCCTCAACGCCACTAAGACGTCCGATGACCGTACCCGCATTCACACGCTGACCCTTACGCACTAATACCTCGCCCAACTGCTTGTATACCGAGACATAGCCCTCGCCATGCTGCATGGTAATTGCACTCTTACCCTCGGCGCTGGGTTGGATGTTGAGCACCGTGCCATTCTCCACCGCCATAACCGAGTCATCACCCGTTATGCTCACAATAGCCATATCGTAGCTCGACTCTGGAGCATCGAACGAGCGCGTAACGCTGCCACGCATAGGTGCGCTAAACATCGCAGCCTCGGTGCGCAATGGCTTGGTGTTTGCAAGTGAGTATTCGCTCTCGGTGCCCTCCAATGCACGACGCAAAAGCGAGTCGGCACGTGTGGGCATGATGGTAGACTTATCGTAGCGAATGGTGTCGGTCATAACCGTAGAGTGCAGCGTGGGTGTGCTACCTAAGAGGATTGTGGTTACAACCTCGTTATACTTGAGCGAGTCGCTCATGGTGCGCTCCATGGCGTCGATGCGCATGATGTTCTCGGTAAGTTCATCGGTCATACGCTCCGACTTTGTGCGGTAGCCTGGTAACACATCGAGCACTGAGGTGTAGGCCATAAGTACGAGCATGATAGTCACGAGCACCATGAATCCCGACACGATAACAGCACCGAGACCCAATGGCGAGATGTTAATCTTCCAGTCGAGTTCATCGCCACTACGGTCGCGCATAGCTATCTGGCGTTTTGTGGTGAGGTAGTTCCAAAATCCGTTATTCATAGGGCGTAATATTCTTAGTCGTTAACGTGTGACACGCACGCGTTTGCACACGCGCAGCGCACACTATCGTGCAAAGATAACGAAAATAGCGGTATACTTGGTATTTTAAGATATTTTTTTTTACCTTTGTCCTTACTATTTGACAACATAAATTATGTAACTATGATAAAACCAACACTTTTGGTATTGGCAGCGGGCATGGGTTCACGCTATGGCTCGCTCAAGCAGATGGATGGCGTAGGCCCTAATGGCGAGGCTATTATCGACTACTCGGTTTACGACGCCATTCGCGCAGGCTTCGGCAAGGTTGTATTCGTTATCCGCCACTCTTTCGAAGCAGACTTCAAAGAGGTATTCAACGCCGAGCGCTTCGGTCACAAGATCGAGGTGGAGTATGTATTCCAGGAACTCGACTACTTACCTGAAGGTTTCACCCTGCCTGAGGGTCGCGTAAAGCCTTGGGGTACAAACCACGCCGTGATGATGGCAGCAAAGGCTATTAACGAGCCCTTCGCCGTAATCAACGCTGATGACTTCTACGGCCGCACAGCATATGCAACTATCGGCGACTACCTCAAGCAGTTGGCTAACAGCGAGGGTCGCTACTGCATGGTGGGCTACCAGGTATCAAAGACACTCTCGGAGAATGGCACCGTATCACGCGGCGTATGTACCGTTGATGATGAGGGCAACCTCCGTGGCATGGTGGAGCGCACACAGATTGAGCGCGTGAACGGCACTATCGTATTCCACGACGGTGACGCAGATGAGCCCCTTGCAGAGGATACCCCCGTGTCGATGAACCTCTTCGGCTTCACACCCGACTACTTCCGCCACTCGGAGGCATACTTCAAGGAGTTCCTCCCTGCAAACATCGACAACCTCAAGGCAGAGTTCTTTATCCCACTTATGGTGAACAAGGTTATCAACGAGGGCACAGCATCGATGCGCGTGCTTAAGACCACATCTGACTGGTTTGGCGTAACTTACAAGGAGGATAAGCCTATGCTTATGGCAAAGATTGAGGAGCTTATTGCGGCGGGCGAGTACCCACGCAACCTCTGGGGCAAGTAAGAAGTCGTCTAACCTTATTATACAACTTCTTTGTATACAACAAGAAAGGCTGACACCTAAATGTCAGCCTTCTCTTTTGCACTCTCAGCGCCTACTCGATAAGCGAGATGCTGCGCTGGATGAACTCTGTGAGGTTCTTGCCCTTGAGCATGCCGTTTGACAACAACGCAAGGTCGATAATCTGACGCACCTTGTTGTTCGCCTTACCAATCTCCTCGAGGCGTGCGTCACGCTCTGTGCGAAGCTCCACGATGCGTTTAGACAATGTCTCCTGCATCTCACGCTCCTCGGGTGTGAGCTCCTCGCTCTTCTTACCCTTGATGGTCTCCTCGAAGCGGTGCTCCTCCTGCTCGGCTGCTGTAATCTTCTTACCCATAGTGCGAAGCTTGTCGCCATACTCGCGCTCCACCTCGCCAAGGATGTCAAGGACAATGGGATGGTTGCCGTTTACGGTAATTGTGAAGTTGTCGGGCATCTCGCCATAGAAGCGGCTCATCTCGCCACCACTTGTCGCTGCCATATCCTTCATGCGACGCATAAACTCGTTCTGAGTGATGACAACGGGGGCTGCATCCTTGGACATAGCCTCGAACGATACGTGGTAGTGAATCTTTGCGTCGGTAGGCATCTGGCTCTCGAACACGGGACGCATGATGTCCTGCTGCTCCGATGACAACGACATCGCTGCACGCTCCTCCTTGCGAATGAGATTCTCAACTACGTCGCTATCTACACGCACGAAGCGCACCTTCTCGTTCTTCGACTCGTAGTACTGGATATAGTGGCTGTCGAGCTGACCATTCATCTCAAGGATGTCGTAACCCTTGGCCTTGGCAGCCTCAACAAAGGCATTCTTACCCTCAATATCATCGACATAGAGCGCGATAGTGAAGCCATCCTTATCGGTCTGCGCCTCCTTAATCTTCTCGACATACTCCGTAGGGGTATAATACTTACCCTCAATGCTCTTTACAAGCATGAAGTTGGCAGCCTTCTCAGCGAACTTCTCATCGGTGAGGATGCCATACTGGATGAAGATTTTGAGGTCATCCCACTTCTTCTCGTAGTCCTCGCGCATGGTGTTGAAGAGCTCCTGAAGGCGGTCTGCAACCTTACGTGTGATGTAACCCGAAATTTTCTTTACGTTAGCATCGCTCTGCAAGTAGCTACGCGACACGTTGAGAGGAATGTCGGGAGAGTCGATAACACCGTGCAAGAGAGTCAAGTACTCGGGCACGATGCCTGTAACCTCGTCAGTTACAAAGACCTGATTCGAGTAGAGCTGTATCTTGTTCTTCTGAATCTCGAAGTTAGAGTGAATCTTTGGGAAGTAGAGGATACCCGTGAGGTTGAAGGGGTAATCTATATTGAGGTGAATATAGAATAGTGGCTCCTCGCTCATAGGGTAAAGGTCGCTGTAGAAAGCCTTGTACTCCTCCTCGGTAATCTCCGTGGGCTTACGCATCCAGAGGGGGTTGGTATCGTTGATGATGTTCCACGCCTCGGTGTCTACGTACTTACCATCCTTCCACTCCTGCTTCTTGCCGAAGGCGATGGGAATAGGCAGGAAGTGGCAGTACTTGCGTAGGAGCTTCGCAATCTCGGTGCGCTGGGCATACTCGGCACAATCCTCCGAGATATGGAGCACGATGCGGGTTCCGCGATCAAGTTTCTCATCAACCTCTTCCATCTCGAACTCAGGCGAGCCGTTGCAACTCCAGTGCACGCTCTTCGCCTCGCTCTTGAACGACTGCGTGAAGATCTCCACCTTGTCAGCCACCATGAACGATGAGTAGAAGCCCAAGCCGAAGTGACCGATGATAGCCTGATCCTTGTACTTCGCCATGAACTCCTCGGCACCCGAGAAGGCAATCTGGTTGATGTAGCGGTCTACCTCCTCCATGGTCATACCAATGCCGCGGTCGGTGATAGTGAGTGTCTTTGACGCCTCATCCACAGCAACATGGATGGTGAGGTCGCCAAGCTCACCCTCAGCCTCACCCTTCGATGATAGGGTCTTGAGCTTCTGCGTAGCATCCACAGCATTAGAGACCAACTCGCGGAGGAAGATCTCGTGGTCAGAGTATAGGAACTTCTTAATTACGGGGAAGATGTTCTCTGTCGTCACCCCAATTATACCATTTCTCATAGTCGTATTTTGATTTAATTTAAGTCGTAAGTGTGGTTATGTTATCGGTTAGTGGTTATGACAAACAGCGTGCCAGCATCCCACAACTGACAAAATGACACATCGCATGACAGCATATGACAGCCACACGGATGATAAAGCGCCAGAAAAGAGCGCACGAAGCAGAAAAAATTTTGTATCTTTGCGTTATGAGCAAAGAGAACGAGATAGAGTTGATATATGGCCGTGCGATGTTCCTGATGGCCAAGCCCGTGGGTGCTATGTGCAACCTACGGTGCAACTACTGCTACTATCTCGAAAAGAGAGGGTTGTATGAGGGCTCTGCGCAAGTGATGAGCAATGAGACACTCGAACGATTTATAAAGGAGTATATAGCGGCACAGACAACGCCCGAGGTGCTCTTCATATGGCACGGTGGCGAGCCCTTGTTGCGGTCCATAGCCTTCTATGAGCGCGTGATGGAGCTACAAGAGCGCTATGCCGAGGGCAAGCACATAGACAACTGCATACAGACAAACGGCACGCTTATCAACGAGGCGTGGTGCGAGTTCTTCCGTGAGCATAACTTCTTGGTGGGCGTCTCTATCGACGGCACACGGGAGATGCACGATGCACTACGCACAACACCCCAGGGTGGAAGCAGCTTCAAGGATGTAATACGAGGCATAGACCTGCTTAACAGATACGGTGTTGAGTGGAACGCCATGGCCACGGTAAATGCGGCGAATGTGGAGCATCCGCTGGAGTTCTACCGCTTCTTCCGCGATGAGTTGGAGTGTCGCTATCTGCAATTTACGCCCGTGGTAGAGCGCACAGCACCCGATGGCAGACTTTTGCACGGCACAGAGGTCGGGGGCACGATTACACCACACTCCATTACCGCCAAGCAGTGGGGAGAGTTCCTGTGCACGATATTCGATGAGTGGGTGCGCCACGATGTGGGACATATCTTCGTACAGCTCTTCGACGCCACCCTTGCCAACTGGATGGGAGCACCCGTAGGCGTTTGCACGATGTCGAAGTATTGCGGCGGCGCAGCGGCGATAGAGCACAATGGCGACCTCTATGCGTGCGACCACTTCGTATTCCCCGAATACCGACTCGGCAACATACACACCGACTCACTCCTGGATATGATGTACGGCGCAAAGCAGCGTGCGTTTGGCGAGGCGAAGTATAAGTCGCTACCAAGCAAATGCCGCAAGTGCAGGTATGAATTTGCGTGCCATGGCGAGTGCCCACGTAACAGGTTCGCAACAACCTCAGATGGGGAGCAGGGGCTAAACTACCTATGCGATGGCTACTACGCACTATTTGAGCACGCTCACGAGGCAATGGACTACATGCGCATGCAGTTGGAGAAAGGTGCAGCACCCGCAAATGTAATGAATTGGCTTAAAACAAGATAGACTCTATATGAAGATAAAACCTCTATACACACCATTGCTATTTGGCGGATTGCTCGCGCCGTGGTCTAATGCCATAGCGGAGGAGTTGCCCAATGTTATCGTTATCATGTGCGATGACCTCGGCTACAATGATGTCGGCTGCTATGGACAGAGGTTGATTGAGACACCAAACATCAACCGCATGGCACGCGAGGGCATGCGCTTTACGCAAGCCTACGCGGGTAGCCCCGTGAGTGCGCCATCTCGCGCATCCTTTATGACGGGACAGCACACGGGACACACCGAGGTGCGTGGCAACAAGGAGTATTGGCGCGATGTACCCATGGAGTGCTATGGCGTAAACGAGGAGTTCACGCGCGTGGGTCAACACCCCTACTCCGCCAACCACATAATCCTGCCCGAGATAATGCGCGACAACGGCTATACAACGGCGATGTTTGGCAAGTGGGCGGGAGGATACGAGGGTTCACACTCTACACCCGACCTTAGAGGCATTGAGGAGTTCTACGGCTATATCTGCCAATATCAAGCACACCTGTACTACCCTAACTTCCTTAATAAATATAGTAAGCGCGAGGGCGACACATCGGTCGAGAGAGTCATCCTCGAGGAAAACATAGAGCACCCGCAGCATGGCGATGGCTATACCGAGCGCACACAGTACTCCGCGGAGATGATACACGCCAAAGCGATGGAGTGGCTACGCAGACAGGATGGCGAGCACCCCTTCTTCGGCATCTTTACCTACACGCTGCCTCATGCCGAGTTGGTGCAGCCCGAAGATGGTTTTGTGGAGTACTACCGCGATAAGTTCAAGGAGGATGTAGACTGGGTATCGCCCCATTGGAGTCGCTATAACACCTCGCAGGATGCGCATGCTCAGTTTGCGGCTATGGTCTCGCGCCTCGACCACTATGTCGGCGAGATTATGGATGAGCTACAGAGATTGGGACTTGCCGAGAACACACTTGTCATCTTCACCAGCGACAATGGTCCACATGACGAGGGTGGCGCAGACCCCAACTTCTTCGGCTACAACGCCGCACTGCGCGGCATAAAGCGCCAAACGCATGAGGGTGGCGTGAGAGTGCCCTTTATAGCATGGTGGCCAGGACGCGTCGAGGCAGGCAAGGTCAACGACCACATCTTGGCATTCTACGACGTTATGCCTACACTCTGCGAGCTTGCGGGCGTAGAGAATTACACCGAACGCTATGATAATAAAGAGGTTGCCATAGACCATTTCGACGGCATATCCTTTGCCCCTACGCTACTCTCGAAAGGGGGTCAGGAGCAACACGAGTTTCTTTATTGGGAGTTTGAGGAGACTGATCAGGTGGCAGTGCGCATGGGCGACTGGAAGATGGTATCGAAGGGCGGCATACCCCACCTCTACAACCTCGCAAATGACCTGCACGAGGACAACGACCTCGCTGCAGTGCACCCCGACATTGTACGCAGAATGATAGAGATCGCCCACCGCGAACACACCGCAAGTCCCCACTTCAAGGTCACCCTACCACGCATGGAGTAACTTTTCCCCGCTTACGGCAAGTTGAATTTATAGAACCGACCTTAAATATAAATGATATGAAAACTGAAATTTTAGAAAGAGTAGAAAAGATGTACGATTTTGTTAAGGATATGGGAGATGAATTGAAAATAAAGAGATTCTTCTCCATCCTTGATGAGATGACAGATATTGCCCGCGAGATTCAGGAGAACAACTTATTGGACGATGAGCAACTGCATGATGTTTGGGAATTGATAATGATGTTCGATGATGATGTGGCAAATGAGATGCCAATAGCTCATGCTCGCGAATATCTTGAAAAGAGATTGTCTTCAATCATTAAGACTCTGCAGGGCGAGAAAGTACTTATCCGCGAATAAACCAAAGAGTGATAGATTAAACAAAGGACAGAACGGGGTTCTGTCCTTTTCTATTTTCAGGTTATATCAAGGCAAAAAAAATGACCGACTGGTTATCCAATCAGTCATTATAAATTGTTGATATTTAGGTTTTAACCTCTATCAAACTACTAATACTCATCCTCGTTAAAGAAGTCTTGAACCCATTTTACCCTCTGATAGTCATCTACATATAACTGACTATCCCGTGTGGGCAGTTTTAGTGTAGTATATGCCCCATTGGGCAATGCTGAAATACATTTTTAATTGCGATGAAAATACTTCAAAAATCTACTACTCTTCTTCTGACGAAAAGAGAAGTTGCAATGATTTCTTTTTTCGCCAGCATATTTTATGCTGTCTAAGCAATAATAAGTTTAGTCCGTTGGGTATATAGCCAATGGACTAAACTAAACTTATTACATTATTCAGCGTTCTCGCCTTGTTAAAAAATGTAAATTTTGCCATAAAGTTTGTTTGTTTCGTAAAAAGCGTATAATTTTGCAACTGACACAGGTGTCAAACACTAATGTAAATCGTTGTTTTATGGTAAAAATAGGTCTTGATATTGGTTCAACAACCGCCAAGTTGGTTGCTATTGGAACAAACGGGAATGTGTGTTTTTCATCATACAAAAGACATAACGCACAGGCGAATGAGGTTATCACATCATTCCTTGAAGAGTTGTTATGTAAGTTTGGTGATGAAGAGGTTTCGTTGCGAGTAACAGGCTCGGTAGGAATGGGACTCGCTGAGCGGTGCAATTTGCCATTTGTGCAAGAGGTGGTTGCAGCATCAAAAACGGTACAATGCTATTATCCCACAACTAATACTATGATTGACATCGGAGGAGAGGATGCCAAAATAGTATTATTTAAGGATGGTAAGACTGATGATTTGCGAATGAACGGAAATTGTGCAGGAGGAACAGGAGCATTTATCGACCAAATGGCTATTATCTTAGGTGTTACTCCCGATGAATTGAATGAATTGGCACTGCGTTCATCTAAAATCTATCCCATAGCATCACGATGCGGAGTTTTCTGTAAGACGGACATTCAAAATCTAATAGCTAAGAATATTAGCCGAGAGAACATTGCTGCGTCAATTTTTCACGCTGTGGCGGTGCAAACTATCACAACATTAGCGCACGGATATGATATACAACCGCCTATATTGTTTTGTGGCGGTCCGCTAACATTTATCCCAGCACTTCGAGAGGCATTCAAGAGTTATCTATCATTGGATGATTCTCAAATTATGTTGCCCCAATATGGAGAGCTTATTCCTGCTCTTGGTACTGCTCTGGTTGAAATTGAGAATGAGCACATTGAGCGTCTGTCGGATTTAATCGTTCGCTTAAAGAAATCTTCAAGTAACATAGAACGCTCCACCTCATCTCTACAACCAATATTTGAAAATACGACCTCGTACAATGAGTGGCACAATCGAATTTCTTGTAACAATATAGCTCACGCAAAACTATCAAAAGGCGTGCAGAGAGCATACTTAGGTATTGATTCGGGCTCAACTACCACAAAGATTGTTGTGTTGAATGAGCAAGGAGAATTGTTATATAAATTTTATAAAGGTAATGGTGGCAGACCTATTGAGACCGTAGTACTTGGCTTGTCTAAACTCTCGGAAGAGTGCAAAAAGCAAGGTGCTGTTTTGGAATTTGCAGGTAGTTGTTCTACGGGATATGGTGAGGATTTGATTAAGGCTGCGTTTAACTTACATTCAGGAATCATAGAAACTATTGCACACTACAAAGCTGCGCACAATCTTGATGTCAAGGTGAGTTTTATTCTTGACATCGGAGGTCAAGATATGAAAGCTATATTTGTCAATAATGGCATTATAGACCGAATCGAAATCAATGAAGCTTGTTCTTCAGGTTGTGGCTCATTTATAGAGGCTTTTGCACAAAGTTTAGGATACTCTGCTTCTGAGTTTGCTCAAAAAGCTTGTGAATCCGCTCACCCTGCCGACCTCGGTACTCGTTGCACCGTCTTTATGAACTCAAAGGTTAAACAAGTCCTACGAGAGGGAGCATCGGTAAGCGATATATCAGCAGGATTGGCATATTCTGTTGTCAAAAACTGCCTATATAAAGTATTGAAATTAAAGGATGCTTCACAATTAGGCAACCATATTGTTGTTCAAGGTGGCACTATGCGTAATGATGCAATCGTACGAGCATTGGAAATCATTACAAATCTTGAAGTTACAAGATGTGAATATCCTGAACTGATGGGTGCATTCGGATGCGCTCTCCACGCTATGGAGAACAGCGGTAACACAATCTCTCTCGATGAAATGTTGGCTACGGTTACATACTCTACACGCACACTGAATTGTAGAGGATGTGAGAATAATTGTGAGATACAACAATACAATTTTGGCAACGGACACAAATATTATTCGGGAAACAGATGTGAAAAACATTTCAACAACAGCGGAACATCGAGAGTCGCAGGGCGTAATATGTACGAAATAAAGACCGACCTTTTGTTCTCTCGGAGTGCAGTTATTGAAAACCCTAAACTGACAATAGGCATACCTCGTGTGCTGAATATGTTTGAGGAGTACCCATTTTGGCATACTCTGTTTACCGAGTGTGGTATTTCGGTATATTTATCCGAACCCTCCGACTATACACGATACGAGCATAGTGCTCGAATGGTTATGTCTGATAATATCTGTTTCCCTGCAAAGTTAGTACACAGCCATATCTGCGACCTTCAAAAACGAGATGTTGATAGAATATTTATGCCATTTGTCGTTAAGGAGCAATGCGGTGATGGCGACCAAAATAGCTATAACTGCCCCATTGTAACGGGTTATTCCGCTGTGGTCAAGAGCGTGCAACAAACAAGAATCCCTATTGATTCACCTGTCATCAGTTTTAACGATGGCAACTTGCTATACAAGCAATGCGAGGAGTATCTCCACTCATTAGGGGTATCCAAAGGCATAGCATTGGACGCTTTTCTAAAAGCCGAAGAGGCGCAAACGAATTATATGCTTGATATTGCAGAACGAAACAAAGAATCGCTACGAGTATCACAACAAATGGACAACTTAACCATACTGCTTGCAGGGCGACCTTATCACGCAGATCCGCTAATTCAACATAAGGTTTCCAATATGCTTGCAGAGATGGGCGTTGATGTGCTGACCGAGGATGTTGTAAGAGGTGAAAATATTGATATTAACGACACCCACTTTTTATCGCAGTGGTCATATCCCAATCGTATTATGCGTGCTGCAAAATGGTGTACTACGCAGAGTGATAATGTTCAATTCGTGCAAATGACATCATTCGGTTGTGGTCCCGACGCATTTATGGTAGATGAAGTTCGTGATTTACTGCTACGCCACAACAAGGCTTTTACACTGCTCAAATTGGACGATATAAACAATATAGGGTCAATGAAATTAAGAGTACGCTCACTTATAGAGAGTCTTAAAATAGCGAATAAGAAGAGAGAGAATAGAGATAAGCAAGAATTTGCGACCACTCCAAATTATGAGCAAAAACATTTGAACCGCAAAATAGTTGTGCCTTATTTCACATCATTCATTTCGCCTCTTATCCCATCAGTTTTGCGTGTAGCGGGATATGAAGTAGAATCGCTGCCGATGAGTAATGATGAGTCGAGTGAACACGGATTAAAATATGCTAATAATGAGGTCTGTTATCCTGCAACACTTATTATCGGAGATGTGATAAAGGCTTTTAAGAGTGGTAAATATGACCCGTCGCATACCGCAGTTGGTATCACTCAAACGGGCGGACAGTGCCGAGCTTCAAACTATCTGCCAATGCTAAAAAAGGCGTTGGTTGATGCTGGATTTAATGATGTTCCCGTAATATCTCTTGCTTTGGGGTCTGGTATAGAGAATAAGCAGCCCGCATTCAAGATAAATTGGTTAAAGGTTTTGCCAATTGCTCTTCGTGCCGTACTATATAGCGATTGTGTCAACAAATTTTACCACGCAGCTCTTGTGCGAGAGATTAACAAAGGTATGGCTGCTGATTTGCGGAAACTCTATTTGGAAATGGGAGCGGAGTTGATAGAGAAAGGTAAAAGCAGCGAACTGCTTAAACATTTACCATTTGCTGCCGAAGATTTTAACTCTATTTGCCGAGATATATCGCTTCCAAAAGTTGGTATTGTTGGTGAGATATATTTGAAATTCAACTCTTTTGCCAACAGAAATATAGTTGATTGGCTTGCTGAACATCACATAGAGGTAGAACCACCTGTTCTAACAGATTTTTTTACGCAAGCTTTCGTTAATCGTAAAGCAAAAACGAATGCACATTTACTTAAACGAGGTTTAACCGATATTGCTTACCGAGGATTATATCACATTGTAAAGCACGAAATTGAGAAAACAAACAAACTATGTTCTACATTTCGCCACTTTACACCTTTTAACGACATTTTCCACGAAGCGAAACTTGCGGAGCGAGTGATTACCCTTAATGCCCAATTCGGTGAGGGCTGGTTACTACCCGCCGAGATTATATCGTATGCACAAAAGGGAATAAATAGCGTTATTAGTCTGCAACCATTTGGCTGCATCGCTAACCACATCGTATCCAAAGGAGTAGAAAAAAGGTTGAAAGACCTATATCCTGCAATAAATTTACTATCTTTGGACTTTGATAGCGGTGTAAGCGATGTAAATATTAAAAATCGCTTGTTACTATTTATCGACAAATTGAAAGAGAATACTGATGGAAAATAAGATTATCAATGCAGCTCGTGCACTCTTTATTGAGAAGGGATATGCGGAGACGAGTATGAGTGAGATTGCAACAAGAGTAGGCATCAATCGTCCTGCCCTGCATTACTATTTTCGCACCAAAGACAAGATGTTTCAAGCCGTTATCGGAGGTATTGTATCATCCATCATCCCTAAAGTTTTTGATGCATTAATGCATAAAGAAAAATCTGTTGCAGAGCGAATAGGGGTTGTCATTGATGCTTATTATGAACTGTTTTGGGAGAATCCGCATCTGCCAATGTTTTTACTACGAGAGCTCAATCGTGATGCTGACCTACTTATTAATTCAGCAAAGGAACTCAATGTCTTAGAGACAATGGGAAAGGCACTGGCGTCAGTTCAGGAGGAAATGGATGAAGGTAAATTAAATAAAGTATCATTGCAATTTGTATTTTATAATTTCTATAGTCTGCTGTCATTTCCATTCTTGACATTAAATATGGCTCAAAAGGTATTTATGAATGATCAGGAGCATTTTAGAGAAATGTTGTCCGATTGGAAACAAAACATCATAGCACAAATGCGAAACTTATTAGAGGTTAAATAGAGCAATGGCGACCACTTGATTGCGGTCGCCATTGTTGTTTAAAGTTTCAAGCCTCTGTTTTTCTTTGGCTGAATAGGCTGACGGATTGATTGTCGGAGTTTATCGTATTGCTCGCAGAACCATTGGGTGGCAGCAACTAATGAAAATACGGTTCTTAACTTTGCGATTGAAAGCGGTATCACTCCCCGCTATCCAAGTGGTCTTTGTGATACTTCCAAATGCCACGACAGAACTTCGGTTTTGTCCTTTTTCTGTTTCAGGGTAGTGAAGGTAGAAACTATCCGTAATTATTCTGCCTTCAATGAGCAGTTTTGGCGGTTCGCTCAATTTGGGCAAAAAGTGCCCCAGACAGCGTCTGGGCAGTGCTTGGCAGTGTTTCGCCTCTCACTTACTACTCTTATTTTAAGGAGGATTTGGTAATAGTTTCAGGGCAGTTATAGGGCAGTATTTAGGCAAAAAAAATAACCGACTGGACTGCCCAATCGGTCATTGTAAATCGTTGATATTTAGGTTTCTAACCTTTATCAAACTACTAATACTCCTCCTCGTTAAACAGGAAGTCGTCTTTGCTGGGGTAGTCGGGCCAGATGTCTTCGATGCTCTCGTAGATATCGCCTTCGTCCTCGATTTCCTCCAAGTTCTCGATTACTTCGAGGG
>JAFZGE010000154.1 GCA_017555545.1 Alistipes sp. | reverse complement strand
CGCAGTAGATGAGGGCTCGCCATCATCGTTTGCTCTGAACTGCTCGCCATGAGGTCCCAAGCGCCAAGCATAGCAGTGATGTGTAGCATCGAACCACCTCTTACGCAATGCGTCGAGATGCTCCTTAATCTCGCTCTCCGTCTCAACGGGGTAGGCGTAGACCAAGAACTTGCTACTTAGCTGACGGTAGGTTGTCTCTGCCGCGCGGGCTATGGTTTTGAAGCTATCTGATGCCACGATATCGAAGTATTACTCAATCTTTGTAAATATACGCTCCCAGCGCACACCATCGCCATTGGGATCGAGCGAGAACCATACATACTCTGCTCTACCCACGATGTGATCCTCGGGCACAAAGCCCCAGAAGCGTGAGTCGAGCGACTCATGACGGTTGTCACCCATCATGAAGTAGTAGTCCATCTGGAAAGTATAGTGTGTAGCCTCCACACCATCAATATATACCTTGTCGTCCTCCTGCTTTACGGCGCGCTGCTCGTATACTGCAATGCAACGGCCATACATCGCCATGTTCTCGGGCGTAAGCTCGATTGTAGCACCAGCCTTAGGCACCCAGATAGCACCGAAGTTATCGAGATCCCATGTTGACGAGTCGCCCTCGGTTAAGTGAGGAATGAGCACGCCACGGTTTGAGGCATCGATCTTTCCCGCCTTGATGGGATTCTGGCTAGCGAAGTTCGCAATATCGCAATCCATGATGGGCTGCTGGTAGCCAATGCCACGACCAGTATTGCCATTGAGATAGTGGTACTGACGTGTGGGGATTGGACGCTCCTTGACGCCATTGGTGTATACCACGCCATCAACAATAGTGAGCGAGTCACCCGCAACCGCTACGCAGCGCTTGATGTAGTTCTCCTTCTTGTCCAATGGGCGCACAGCGATGGTGTAGTTGTTAAGCAACGAATCGCGACGCTCCCTCTCCGTAGCACCAAGGCTCTCCATGCGCAACAACTCGTAGTAGCTCATAGCTGGCATCTCCATAATCACGGTATCACCCTCGGGGAAGTTGAATACTACGACATCGCCACGCTTAAGCTCATCCGTACCCGCGAGGCGACGGTACGAGCGCTCCCATGCTGTAGAGAACGAGGCCTTCTCGTTGTTCAGGGGCATGGTGTTGTGCACAAAGGGGAATGACAAGGGCGTCATGGGCACACGAGGGCCATACGACACCTTGTTTACGAGTATGTAGTCACCCGCAAGCAATGTGCTCTCCATTGAGCCTGTGGGGATTACGAACATCTGGAACCAGTACAACTGAATGAGCGTAGCAACCACCGTAGCAAATATGATTGCGTGCACCCAGCTATACAACCACTTATATACCGTTGTCTCCTCCTTAATCTCATTCCAAAGGGCAAAGCCAAAGACAAGGGCTACGATAATCCATAGCACAATCGCCGAGCTGTTCCACTTGAAGGCGAGCATGTAGATGAGCACGCCCACGATAATCGCAAAGACAAGGGCACACCAGATGCCCCATGCTATGCGCCACCATGCATACTTCGCCGACATTTTCTTGTGCAAAGCCGCGATACGCTTGGTAATGTAATAGTCAAAGATGAGGGGCAATGTGACAAATAGCGACCACCATGCACCATACCATACGGCATACAACGCTACGATAATCGCCACGCAGCCAAATACCACCCAACGATTTGTCAACCAACCCTTTACAAGGGCATATATCTCCTTAATCTTATTCATAGAGTCCTGCATTAGGGCATTTTACTACAACATATCATCCATGGTGTGTACGCCATGCTTGTCTGCCAAGTACTCGCCCGCAACAACTGCACCCATAGCCAAGGCGCGACGGTTGATGATCGAGTGCTTGAGCTGCAAGTAGTCATCCACAGAGGTGTAGGTGATGGTGTGGATGCCAGGCACCATGCCCTCGCGGAACGACTCAATCTCGAGCTGAGCATCTGTCTCGGGCTTACTGTTTATCCACTCGCTCTTGCGGTCGAGGTTGTCGATGATGCCCTCGGCAAGCGTAATCGCCGTGCCGCTGGGTGCATCCTTCTTCCACATATGGTGTGTCTCCTCGATGCGTACGTCATACTCCTTGTGAGGGTTCATCAACTCTGCGAGGCGCTTATTGAGTTTGAACATCATGTTTACGCCAATCGAGAAGTTCGAGGCGTAGAAGAGTGCGCCACCCATCGTTGCCGCCTTCTCCTTCATCTCTGCAAGGTTCTCGAGCCAACCTGTAGTGCCACACACTACTCTACCACCCGCTTCGAGCACGGTGCGCACATTTGCTGTTGCGGTATCGGGTGTTGTGAACTCAAAGCATACGTCGATGCCCTTGAGGTTCTCTGCAGTTAGTTCGTTGGCATTTGCCTCATCGATAACGAGAGCTACGCTGTGGCCACGCTCCTCGAGGATGCGCTCAATCTCGCGACCCATCTTACCGTGACCTATAATTGCACATTTCATACTATTGTGGTTTATTTTTACTATCTAAATCGTTGTTGCGCACACCTCGAATTTGAGGTATGGCTATAATCGTGGTAAAGTTATGAAAAAAATCTGAGACCACGGTTATTGTAGTGCATTTTTCAGTGCGAAGATAGGGGAAGTTTATACTTTCATTAGCACCGAGACCTAATTTTTCATATGAAGGCAGTAGATAAAACTCTCGAAAAAAAATGCGGATGGGCTGTACTTAAGCGTACTGCCCATTCGCATTTTCTTTTGTTAGCGGCAGCAAATGCTGCCTTATCGTGGGAAATTACTACTTTACCTCTTCGAACTCCACATCCTCAGGCTGTGCCTGCTGCTGGCCAGCGCCCTGACCTGCGTTAGGGTTGCCCTGCGCCTGCTGTGCCTGCTGCTGAGCATAGATGTCCTGTGATGCAGCCTGCCATGCAGCGTTGAGTGCCTCGATAGCTGTGTCGATTGCTGCGATGTCCTGAGCCTTGTGAGCCTCCTTGAGCTTGCCGAGTGCATCCTCGATAGCAGCCTTCTTGTCTGCTGGGAGCTTGTCGCCGTACTCCTTGAGCTGCTTCTCTGTTGCGAAGATGTTAGAGTCTGCAGCGTTGATCTTCTCGATGCGCTCCTTCTCCTTCTTATCCTTCTCCTCGTTAGCCTTAGCCTCGTCGCGCATGCGCTGAATCTCTGCATCGGTAAGACCGCTTGAAGCCTCGATGCGAATCTTCTGCTCCTTGCCTGTGCCGAGGTCCTTAGCAGACACGTTGAGG
>JAFZGE010000153.1 GCA_017555545.1 Alistipes sp. | reverse complement strand
GGTGTAACGGTAACACAGCAGATTTTGGTTCTGTTATTCTGAGTTCGAATCTCGGTAGCTCAACCAAAGAGTCCAACAAGCACCACTAAATTAGATGGTTTGCGTGTTGGATTTTTTTTGTATCTTTGTAGCAAATATATACTTTATGGCTTTCCCTATTGAAAACAAACTCGTTGTAGCGGTCTCTTCTTCGGCACTCTTCGACCTTTCGGAGTCGGATAAAATCTATAATGAGTGTGGATTGGATGAGTATCGCCGCTATCAGGAGCAGAATATCGACAACCCTCTGGCTAAGGGTGTTGCATTCCCCTTTGTAAAGCGATTGCTCAGCTTCAATGAGATATTCGCTGAGGAGCAACCCGTTGAGGTGGTGCTTCTCTCGCGCAATTCTCCCGAGACGGGACTCCGCGTATTCCGTACCATTAAGCATTATGGTCTTGACATCACGCGTGCCTCATTCTTCTCGGGCGAATCGCCATATAAGTATCTCCCGGCGTTCAATGCTTCGCTCTTCTTGTCGGCTTCGGAGCGCGACGTGAAGCGTGCGTGCGAGGCGGGCTATGCTGCTGGTCGTGTGCTCGATAGCGAGGTGTTGGATGATAGCACAGACAATGAGTTGCGCATTGCCTTCGATTTCGATGGCGTAATTGCGGATGATGAGTCGGAGAAGATCTATAAGGAGCAGGGCTTGCATGCCTTCCATCTGCATGAGGCATCTACTCAAAAACCTCTCGACCCAGGTCCTCTTGCTGATCTTTTGATGAAGATCTCGAACTTGCAGAAGCTCGAGACTGAGCGCATAGCAAACGACCCCGAGTATCGCCGTTGGCTTAAGATATCTATCGTTACAGCGCGCAATGCTCCGGCACATGAACGCGTGGTGAACACCCTCAAGAGTTGGGGTGTTGAGGTTACGGAGGCATTCTTCCTTGGTGGCATCTCGAAGGATCGTGTGCTCGAGATTATGCAGCCACACATCTTCTTCGATGACCAGATGTCGCACCTCGACCACTTGCGTACTGTACCTGGTGTCCATATCCCCATGGGCATAGCAAACGAGTAATGCCATTATGAGACTTTGGTTTAAGAATACGATAGACACAATCAAGTTGTGGCTTGCCAAGCTCTCATTCCGCACAGGAGTGGTGGTGCTTGTGTTTTGCGTACTCTTTTATCTGCTCTCTTTTGCTCAGGCATTGCTCCCTATCTCTGCTGCGGCAAAGACAACATTGTGGGTTGTGCTCTATGGCTTGGCAAAGACTGCGCAATACGCAGGACTTGCAATTGTCGGCATCGAGGGCTGGAGTAGAATAAAGGCGTGGTTTAAGCGCCGTAAAAGTGTTGAAAGAGTATAAATAACTTAAATATTACCCAAAAAAACATGAAGTTTTCAACAATTACACTAAAGGTGGCGGTGCTCATTATGGCACTAATGACCGTATTGGCTTGCTCACCTGAGATTATCTTCACTCCACCCCAGGGTGATGGTAGCGAGGAGGTGGAGAACCCCGAGGACAAGAAGGGCGATGACACCGAGAAGGATGAGAAAAAAGAGAATGACACCGAGGAGAATACTGATGGTGGCGATGAGTCTAAGGATGACCAGACTGGTGATGAGAACCATGATGAGGACAACACCGAGGTGGATAATCCCGATGTAAACAGCGACGTTGCGCCATGGACTGGCGTGTGGGCAAGTGATGCTGCGATGGACACGGTTGGCTCGGATGCAGACTTCTGCTACGAGGCTAATTCCTTCTCTAACCTTGTTGTTGTAACCTTCAATGGTACAACAGCTTCAGTTGAGTCATCTAATTCAAATATTAAGACCAATGTTTCGGGAGCTTATGTGACAATCGATATGCTTACAAACAGCGTGTCGGGTGTCGAAATTGTAGCACTCGGCTCAAGCACGGATGGTGGTCTTAAGATCTATGGCGACAAGAAGTTTAAGCTTACGCTAAGCGGTCTTGACCTTACTTCTAAGAAGGGTCCCGCAATCAACTCGCAGTGTAAGAAGCGCATGTTCTTGCACCTCACAAATGGCACTACAAACCGCATTGCCGACGCAGCAAACTATACCGATGATGCATATACACTCCCTGGTTCATATGATGAGGATCGCAAGGGTGCATTCTTCTCAGAGGGTCACATCATCGTAAGCGGTCAGGGTGCACTTGTTGCTGAGGGTAACTTCAAGCATGCTATCGCTACGGATGGATACTACTACCAGCGTCCTGGTACTACCATTGCCGTAACTGCAGCCGCTAAGAATGCACTCCACGTTAAGGGTGATGATGAGGATATGATTGGCGCTTGGTTCAAGGGCGGTATGTTCTACGCTCGTGTTGCAAGTACAGCGGGTAAGGGCGTTAAGTGTGACTACGATATCGTTATCGACGGTGGTAAGTTCGACGTTGAGACATCAGGTAATGCCGAGTACGACTCTACTGAGGCAGATACATCTTCTGCTGCGGCACTTAAGAGTGACACGCATATCGAGATTAATGGCGGTGACTTGATTTTCAAGTCGACAGGCTCAGGCGGTAAGTGTATCAACTGCGACGGCTCGCTCACCATCAATGATGGTAACTTGAACCTCACCACAACGGGTAAGCGCTACGAGTATAATAGAAATACAACCTCTTCCCCCAAGGCTATTAAGGTTGACGGTGCAATCATCATCAATGGTGGCGTAACTGATATCAACGTTACAGGCGCAAGCGAGGGCTCAGAGGGTATGGAGAGTAAGTCTTCAATCACCTTCAATGGTGGCGAGATGATGGTTAAGTCGTACGATGACGGCATTAATGCTAAGTCGGATATCACTATCAACGGCGGTAAGATCTATACCTATGGTACAAATAATGACGGTATGGACTCCAACGGTAAGCTCACCATGAAGGGTGGTTTGGTTATTGGTGTTGGTAGCAATGCCCCCGAGACGGGTGTCGATGTTGACGTAAGTAGTAACTGGAAAATTGAGGGAGGCACAATGATTGGCCTCGGTGGTTCGATGATGGCATCGCCCTCTACAGCTAGCAGCCAGTGTATGTTAGTGTATAATGGTCTCTCGGCTACTGCGGGTCAGGAGATTACACTCCTCGATTCATCGAATAATGTAATCGTGTCGTTCGAGTATCCTTTGACAAAGAGTGGCGCGACACTGCTCCTCTCATGTCCAGAGATCGTTAAAAATAGCACATACAAGGTATGGCAAGGCGGTACAATCGTTGACCCTGCTGATGAGTGGATGTATTGGTCAATTGAGGGCACAATGACTGGTGGCTCGGAGCTTAATACCTTCACACCATCAAGCACAATAACGACTGTCGGTAGCTCATCGGGTGGTGGTCCTGGTGGCGGCGGTGGTGGCGGCTGGCCAGGTGGTGGCGGCGGCGGTTGGCCATGGTAATACCTCGCAAACAAATAATGGGATGTCCTTTCGGGCATCCCATTATTGTTTATTATAAGTATGTTACTTAATCAGTTCACACCACTTTGCTTTAACGCTCTGTAGACCGTTTATGCGAATAATTACATAGATATAAGCTGCGTTGTACGGATTATTCGTTGTCGGTATTGTTGGTGTCCTGGGGGAGTTCCTTTGCCTCTTTTGCTGCCTTTAGCTTGGGAATGACAACCAAGAAGAGGTCTACAATCAGGAGCGCTACGAAGATGCTTGCGAAGATGACAAGCACGCCGATGTAAGCAATCTTATCCTCCTTATCCAAGAATATGTCTATAGCAAGGCTGATGAGTAGCGATGCAGAGATATACGCCAAGAGGTATTTCCAATACTTTCTGCCCTTGGTGGGCTCGCTTGGAGCCTCGGCTTCGGGTTTCTCCTTCTTGAAAAGGCGGATAAGGTTGGGAACACCTGTGAGTGCTCCGATGTTAAGCATAATGAAAGGCCATACGCCATCCTCAGGGAACTTAATAGCGAGATAGAGTGAGAGGATGTAGATGGGGACAAAGATTACGTAGATTGATTTTTCCCAAGAGCTCTTCATAGTCGTAATTTTATTTTGCTGTTTGTTAATTGCCGAGTGGGGCATTGAATGCACAAACAAATTTAGGGATTTTTCCGCAAATTTCAAAATTATAGGCGCCAAATATAAAAATAGCAGCCCTTTTTAGTAGGCTGCTACTCTTTATTGAAGTGGTTGTGTACTGCTGTGGCGCGCGATGTGCCGATAACAGAGGCGAGTTCCTCGAGTGTCGCCTCCTTGATTTTGCGTACACTTTTGAAGTGTTTGAGCAGGGCGTTGCGGCTCTTTTTACCGATACCGTCTATATTATCCAACTCGCTTGTTATGAGAGCATTGTTGCGCTTCTGACGATGGAAGGTGATGCCGAAGCGGTGTGCCTCATCACGAATGTGGCAGACAACCTTTAGTGGCTCGCCCGTGCGCGATAGGTAGTAGGGTATTGGGTCTCCAGGGTAGAATACCTCCTCTAGACGCTTGGCGAGACCAACTATGGGCACTTTACCCTCGATGCCAAGTTCCTTGAGCACACCATAGGCGCTCGAAAGCTGACCCTTACCACCATCTACGATGATAAGGTCAGGGAGCTCTGCGCCCTCGGCTAAAAGGCGTGAGTAGCGGCGGTGGAGTATCTCGCGCATAGATGCGAAGTCATCGGGACCCTCCACGGTCTTGACGTTGAAGTGGCGGTACTCTTTGCGTGAGGGCTTTCCGTCGCGGAATACTACGCACGAGGCTACAGGATTTGTGCCCTGAAGGTTTGAGTTATCGAAACACTCTATATGTCGTGGCTGGCGGTCAAGGTGTAGCTCGCGCTGCATGGCAGCCATAAGACGCTCGGTATGTCGCTCGGGATTCTTGATCTCGAGGTTCTTCATCATTTCGGCGCGATAGATACGGGCGCTACGTAGCGAGAACTCCAATAATTCGGCCTTGTCGCCGCGTTTGGGAATGGTGAAGATTGTGCCATCGAAGAGTGTAGCCGCTGAGGGCATGAGGGGCACAATGACATCGCGTGCGAGACCTCCGTTTATATCCTCGGCGATGTGGCGTATCGCCATCGAGAGCATATCCTCATCGTTGTCATCCACGCCTGTTGTCATACGTATGGTTTGTACAGCGACTATAGAGCCGTGGCGTATGCATACATGGTTGCAGTAGGCTATGTCATCATCCTTGAGCAAGGAGAATACGTCGGTGTCCTCAATCTTTGAGCTTACGATTACGCTCTTACTCTGGTAGTTTTCGAGCGACTGCAGGCGCTGCTTGAACTCCTCGGCAACCTCGAAGCGAAGCTCTTTTGCTGCCTCCATCATCTCGCACTCCAACCACTTGCGTACGGGGCGTAGGTCGCCTCTCAAAACAGAACGCACAAGGGCAAGGCTCTCGCCATATTCTTCCTCGCTCTGCTTGCCTACACATGGGGCTTTGCAGTTGCCTAAATGGTACTGCAAACATAGCTGATGCTTACCTCTAGCAATGCTCTCGGTAGTAAGGTTTAACTTACACGTACGCAATGGTATAACTCGACGGATAAACTCGAGTATTGAGCGCTGTGTCGCGATAGAGCCATAGGGCCCAAAATACTCTGAGCCGTCGCGCACAAGTTGGCGTGTTGAGAGCACGCGTGCAAAGGGCTCGCGGCGTATTACAATCCATGGATAGGTCTTGTCATCCTTGAGTAGAATGTTGTAGCGTGGCTGTAGGCTCTTGATAAGCGAGTTTTCCAGAAGTAGTGCATCCTGTTCGCTGTCCACGACGATGTGTCGTATCTCTACAATCTGCTTTACGAGCACTATAACTTTTGCCGAGTGGTCGCGGTTTTCGACAAAGTACGATGACACACGCTTGCGCAAATCCTTGGCCTTGCCGACGTATATAATCTTGTCATTGCGGTCGAGGAATTGGTAGACGCCTGGTGAGTGCGGCAATGCCGCCACCTGCTCCTTGATATGTTCGCGTATGGTGCTCATAATGCAAATGTACGATTTTTTTCAATATTCAGCCCCTATATTCACTTTTTTTTGCTATCTTTACACGCTTACAATTATTATGTATATTATGAGAACAGGTGAAATTCAAACACTTGAGGTGGCACGCATCTCTGACTTCGGTCTATATCTTGTTGATGATGAGGGCGTTGAGGTGTTGTTGCCCAACCGTTTTGTGAAACTCGATATGAAGGTCGGCGACAAGGTCGAGGTATTCGTATACCACGACTCGGATGACCGCCCCGTAGCTACTACCGAGAAGCCACTTATCAAGGTGGGTCAGGTTGCTGCGCTTAAGGTTGTGGACAAGAACTTGCACGGTGCGTTCCTCGACTGGGGTCTCTTCGGCAAGCACCTCTTCCTGCCTAACCGTAACCAGCAGGGTGGTGTGGTAGCAGGTCAGAAGACCGTAGTCTACATGTATGTCGATGACCGTACGGGTCGTTGCGTCGCTACCAACAAAATTAAGCCCTACATCTACAACGAGGATCCCCTTACCGTTAAGGTGGGTGATGAGGTTGAGGTGTTGGTGGCATTCTCTACGCCCATTGGCTATCGCGTTGTTATCAACAACCGCCATTGGGGTATGATCTACAAGAACCAGCTCTTCCGTCCTATCCATGTTGGCGATGTATGCCGTGGTTGGGTGCGCAAGATTACCGAGGACTTCCGCATCGACGTGAGCCTTCAGCAGCAGGGTTTGGCAGAGGTGGAGACCGCTGTTGTTAAGCTCGATCAGCTCATCGAGGATCATGGTGGTGTGCTTGCCGCGAATGATAAGACCGAGCCTCAAGATGTGGCACGCCTTACTGGTATGAGCAAGAAGGTCTTTAAGCGCGCGCTCGGCATGTTGCTTAAGGCGGGCAAGGTGCGTCAGACAGAGTTTGGTATCGAACGCATCAAGCGATAGCAACAATGGCGCTGAATACGGCAGAGAGAGTTTCGCGCGAGGTCACCGATAACTTCGTCTACCAGCGCTCGAGGTTAGCCTATTACGAGGCTGCCAAGAGGGTTGAGGGACGTGTGTTGGAGGTTGGCACGGGTACGGGTTATGGTATAGAGATTATCGCCCCCCATGCCGTGCACTATGTCACGCTCGACAAGCACTGCGCCGTAGATGTAGCAACGCTGCCCGCAAATGTGGAGTTCCGTGAGGCTAAAGTGCCACCGTTGCCATATGCTGATGGCGAGTTCGATTGCGTAGTCTCGTTCCAGGTTATTGAACACATCGCTCGTGACAAGGAGTTTGTAGCAGAGGTGATGCGCTTACTGCGCAAGGGTGGTAAGTTCATTGTTAGCACCCCAAACAAGCCTATGTCTCTCACACGTAATCCATGGCATGTTAGAGAGTATTGCGCTGAGGAGTTTAAGGCTCTGCTTTCGGACTTCGAGAGTGTAGAGTGCTATGGTGTGGGTGGCAACGAGCAGGTGTGGGCGTACTACCTAAAGAATAAGGAGTCGGTCGATCGCATCATGCGCTTCGATGTTTTGAAGATGCAGTGGTGGCTGCCACGCTGGGTGTTGCAGTTGCCATACGATGTGGCAAACAGACTCAACCGCCGCCGTCTGCATAGCCAGAATACAGCACTCACAGAGTCTATAAAGATGGATGATTACGCCCTAGAAGAGGTTAACGATAAGTGCTTTGACCTCTTCTATGTGGCAACAAAATAACAAAACAATGAAGCAGAGTGTTGCCATAGTACAGCGCGATATAGCGTGGAGCGACTGGAAAGCCAATGCTGAGAGCATCAGGGCACTGGTTGCGGATTTGGCGTCGGATATTCGCGAGGGTAGGAGACCCAAGGTCGATATGATCATCTTCTCGGAGATGTTTATGACGGGCTTTGTTACCGACCCCGAGAAGGTTGCAGACCGCGATGGTCGTAACATCTCGTTTATGATAGACATAGCGCGCGAGTTAGATGCCGCAGTGGTGGGCTCTGTTGTTGTGGAGCGCGATAAGGAGTATCGCAACCGCATGTATCTCATTACACCCGATGCTGAGGTCATGTGGTACGACAAGCACCACTTGTTCTCTATCGGTGGCGAGGCTGAAAAGTTCACCGCGGGCGATGAGCGTACAGTTATTGAATGGCGCGGTGTGCGCTACCTTTTGGAGGTGTGCTACGATTTGCGTTTTCCCGTGTGGAGCCGTCAGCGTGGCGACTACGATGCCATCATCTACTCGGCATTGTGGCCAAAGGTGCGCAGAGAGGTGTGGCGTACGTTGCTTCGTGCTCGAGCAATGGAGAATCAGGCCTATGTCTTTGGAGTAAACCGCATAGGAGCTGAGCCTACGTTGGAGTATGCTGGAGACTCGATGGCTATAGACTATCGTGGTGACATAATGGCGGATTG
>JAFZGE010000152.1 GCA_017555545.1 Alistipes sp. | reverse complement strand
GTCATGATTATTTGGTAAATATTCCCAAACTTTCATTTCATAATCGTCAGAGTCTTTGGCGTAATACAACATTCCATATTTCTCTAACAGGTCAAAATCCTTTTGGGTCATAGTATCACTACGCCAAATAAATAACTTTCCACCTCTTTCTACGCATTTTCTATAAGAGTGTTCCCTTAGAAAACCAATAGTAGGATCTACTACAAATTTTTCTTCATCCTCTATTGCTCTCATTATGTGTATTTCCAATTGTCTCCTACTATTTATCTTCGTCGGGTAATATATTATAAACACATTTGATTCATCACAGAGTCTGCAGTTCAAGAAATCCTCTATTGCAATTTCAGTAGCAACGCATTTAACGCTATCTAAATCTTGTGATGATGCAGTATGTGTCACCATAACTGACATAATAAGAATAAGAAACTTTTTCATATTACATATTTTATGTGATTATCGCATTTTATTTATAGATGAAAGGAGGAATATCTTCTTCTAATTCTACATATGATGTTTTTCCGTAGCTATTATAATAAACACTAGCTCGTGTTTCGGACGGAAGATTGCCACGGCTACGCCTCGCAATGACGAGTTAACAAAACGTCATGCCGAGGAGAGCTCTGCTCGACGTGGGAATCTTTAAGAGACGAAAGAGACGAAAGAGACTTCAAGAGACGAAAGGGATGGCTCGGACCTTTCTGTTGATTGCAACTTCCCTTATGTCCCTTTAGTCCCTTATGTCCTTTATGTCTCTTACGTCCCTTCTCTCTAAAAATACTCCTCCCTATAGCGGTACTCGTTCCTCAGGGTCTCGAAGCGCTCGGGGGTGTTCTTTAATATCTCCGTCTCCGCCATAATGTCGCAATATCCATCTATTGTCTCGCACATCTCCTCCCAGCTGATAAGGCGTGGCACGGTGGGCACAACCTCCTCGGGTCGCCAGCTCTCAAGGGGTAGGTCGAAGCGTCGCGCCAAGGCGTTGACGCTCATTGCCGTCGCGTTTGCCTTTCCCTGCTGTGAGTAACCCGCGATATGGGGCGTAGCAAGCATCGCATTTTGCAATATGTCATCGTCGAGGCGTGGCTCATCCTCCCACACATCAAAGGCGTAGCGGTGGCCACTGTCGCTCACGGCGCGATTATCCACAACAGCACCGCGCGAAGCGTTCACAATAACCGCATCGGGTCGCATCTGTGCGATGCGCTCATGGTTTATTAGGTGGTGCGTTGAGGCATCGAGAGGTGTGTGCAGAGTGATGATATCTGCCTCATGCACAATATCTTCGATAGGGTAGAACTCGCCGCCTTCGCGCTCCTTGCGTGGCGGGTCACACATCAAAACGCGGAAGCCCCAATGACGAGCATACTCCACAACCAGACTGCCCACATTACCCACGCCAACAACGCCTAGGGTATACTCCTCGGGGCGCTTGCCGTCGCTCTCAACGATATGCTTCAGCGCTGCTGCCACCCATTGCAACACGCCGCGGGCATTGCATCCTGCAGCCGAGGCCACGTCGATACCCGCCTTGCGGCAGTACTCCTCATCGATATGGTCGCGACCAATGGTTGCCGTAGCGATAAACCTCACGCGCGAGTCCTTAAGGAGTTCCTTATTACACTCTGTGCGGGTGCGCACAACGAGTGCGTCGGCATCGCGCACGATGCTGCTATCTATCTCTGCGCCTTTGCAGTAGACAACCTCGGCGTATGGCTCTACGACACCGCGGATAAAGGGTATGGCACTATCTATGATAACTTTCATTGAGTTTCTTGGCAGAAAGCCTTTAATTTTTAGCAAATATAGGTATTTTCTAGGAAAAAAATGCTAAATTTGCGTGATATTTGGCTTACAGAAGATATAATTTTTTGAGCAATGGAGAGCAAGAAGTTTGACCCCAATGGTACGATACCGGACAATGGTAACTACTTTGGTATTCCCCTTCAGCCCGAGGAGGCTGCGTTGGTGCTTATCTCTGCGCCCTGGGATTTGAGTCTCAAGGTGCGCAATGGCAGCTCATACGCCCCCGATGCCATCATCGAGGCTTCGCGCACAGTCGACTTTTTCGAGCCTATGGCTCCCGATAGTTGGCGCAAGGGTATCGCAACCGTGCCCATCGACTATACCATTCAGGATATGTCACACCGCCTTCGCTCGGATGCTGAGCGCATACTTAAGGTCTACGACAAGCAGGGTGGCACACCCTTTGACAACCTTGTCTACGAGCGTAGTATGCGCCGTGTGAACGATGGTTTTCAGGCTCTTAACGACAATATCTACAAGCAGTCGCAGACATGGCTGCAGCAGGGTAAGATTGTGGGCCTTGTGGGTGGCGATCAGTCTGCGGCGTATGGCCACATCCGCGCCGTTGCCGAGCACCATGGCTCACTCGGCGTGCTTCACATCGACTCTAGCTGCAACCTCAAGCGTTGCCACCAAGGCTTCGAGTACTCTCATGCCTCGGTCATGCACAATGTATTGCGCGATGTGCCTCAGGTAGAGCGCTTGGTGGGCGTAGGTGTTCGTGCCTTCAGCCCTGAGGAGTGGCGACGTGCCGAGAGCGACTCTCG
>JAFZGE010000151.1 GCA_017555545.1 Alistipes sp. | reverse complement strand
TGTTACGAGGTAACCTGTACCCTCGACTGCGATGGTGATAGTACCATCACCGATAGGAGCACGACGGCTGTGATCTACGTAGTTATCCACGATGTACTGGAGCCATGAGAACTGATACTGAGTACCATCCATGTCACCCGCAATAAAGGTGTTCTTAGCAACATCTGCCTCGGTAGCTACACAAGTATATGTACCTATTACGTCAGCAGGGTTAACTGAGGGGCTAAGCTTGTCTGCTACGAGGTCGAGCATCATGTAGTCGCCATTGAGAGGATCACCAGCGAGCATAAGGGTTACAGTCCAGCTAGCAGCACCCAAGCCATAGTAGTCGCCATAGTGGAAGAAGCGAGCAACACCATTATTGTGGTTGAAGTTGTAGTCCTCAGAGAGTGTTGAGTAGTAGTCTGGCTTTGGAACCTCAAGCCACTTAACCTCCAAAGAACCCTTGTAAACAACGTGGTGTACCTCGCCATTGGTGAACTTGAAGACAGCCTCAATAGTGTTATCCTTAACGATGATTACGCCATCATCATAGAGCAACTCCTTGTAAGTACCATCCTGGAATGTCTCGAGGTATGCGCTATAGCTGTTACCAAATGTGTCGCCGTAGCCCTGATCGAGGTAGTCGAAGGTATATACACCCTCAGGAAGGATGATAGTATCGCCAGAAGGTGTCTTAGAGAAGATATCGAGGCGATAGTAGTGATCGAGGTATAGATCCTGGAAGCCAGTAGTACCATTCTTCGATAGGATAACGAAGTAGTTAGGATCAGCAGAGTACTTTGTACCATAGTACTCACCATTGATAGCTGTTGCAACAAACTCAACATCGATTTCGTAACCAGCAGCCTGGTTTACGAATACCTGGAATGACTGCTCCTCGCCATAGCTTACAGTAACGATAGCAACACGCTGCTCAGCAGTATCGTTCATCACTACATCGAAGGTGATAGTCTCAGCAACTGCGATGTTGCTTACCCACTCCTGGTTTGCCACTACTGTGGGCTTAGCACCCTCCTCACCGTCGGTGATTGTGTAGTTGATAGTGCCGTTACCACCATAGAAAGGGAGCTCTACACTCTTCTCAACAACTGTGAGCGTACCCTTCTTCTCCTCGTTGCCACCCTGAGGGCCATCGGGAGTTGTCGTAGGCTCACAAGCAGCAAGCGCGAAGAGACCTGCGGTCAAAATAAGAAATAGTTTTTTCATGTCTTAATAATTGTATTTGGTTAATGCGTTGTTACTCATACTTCTGGTCGTAAGCGTTCAAGAGAGTACCCTGGAATGTACCGATGATGCGGTTGCCATTGTCATCAGTGCTGTCGATAACGAATGTGTAGTCCTGAATACCGTTCTGTGACACCTTAACAGTACCAGATGTCATAGGAGCAGCCTGAGACATGTCGATCTGGCTCTGTACGCACCACAAGTACCAAGCGTGCATCTGGAGACAGTCATCGCGAAGGCGACCTACAGGGATGGTATACTCATAAGAGGTAGTGTTAGCGTCATGGAATTTGTAGTCGCCAACGATAGAGTCGAAGTTGTCCATGCCGCCCAAGCCCTTAGGAATGATAAGGTCAAAGAGCATATAAACACCGTTGTATGGGTTGGTCTGCTGAATCAACTCTGCCATCCATACGTCGCAACCAGTGCCGAGGTGGTCACCACGATAGTAGAGGTTGATACGACCGCCCTTAACGTCGAAAGTGATATCGCTTGTGTACTGACTCACGGGATAAACATCAGCAAATGTACCCTCGGTGTATGGCTCATAAGTTGTTGAACCGTAGTACTCTACGTGGTGAGTCTGGCCATCAAAGAAGGTAATGTCAACGATGATGCTATCCTCGGTAACAACCATTGTAGCGTCTGCGTAAGGAGTATCTGTGTCGTTTGCCGAAAGGAGGTAGCTCTGATCCTTGTGGCCATCGATAGTACCTGGGTTACCAGTGCTCTGGTGATCCATCTTGTAAGTACCTACGGGCACACGGTGTGTTGTGTTGAAGGCTGAAGATACGTTAGAGTAGATATTGAAACGATACTCAGTAGCACCTGCTGCCTTTGTGAGATAGTGTACTGCGCGCTGGTCACCGAGGATTACCAAGTAGTTAAAGCCCTTAGTAGTAGGGAACTTACCCCAGTATGTACCAGCAAGGTGTGTAGCTGTGAAGTTAACGTCTGCTGTCTGCAAACCTGCCTGCTGCACCATTATCATGAAGCTATACTCGCCATAGCTAACCTTGATGGTTGCGCTACGCTCGTTCTTATCCTCGTTAGGAGCTACGGTGAAGGTTACCTTGCCCTCCTCTGTGCTTGAGAGGTTCTCGATCCATGCTACAGCTGTTGCAGCCTCGGCGATGTTTGCACGAGTAAGATCCTCGAACTCGTATGTGATAACGCCCTCACCACCTGCAGCAGCGAAAGACATCACTGAGTCTGAAGTAAGCGTGAGCTTGAGGTTGGGGTTGATCTCAGAAGGAGTCTTGCCCCCCTGCTGTGGCTCACATGCTGTGAGCGCGACTGCTACAAGAGCAATCAAAGAGAATAATTTTTTCATTTTAGTGTTTGAAGTTTTATAGGTTATACATCATTATTTTTTGTAGTCGAAGCCGATAGATGAGCCCATCTCGCACATCGCGGTGTTTACAACCTCATATTTGTTGTCATACTTCTCGCTGGGAGCAGAGATAATGGCAATCACCTTGAAGTTTTCCACCTTCCATGAGCTTGCGGCAAAGAGGTCGAACTCCATAACGCGGCTCATAGTGCTATTTGCCTCGATGTAGCCGAAGTCTACACCCGAAATGTCGGTTGCAGAAACCTTTGTGGGAGCATCACGCAACACACTGTGGTGGTTGTGCATCCACGACGCAGTAGCGTTAGACTGCGTAGCGGTGATATCATCCTCGAGCACCCAAAGTGAGAGTTTTACGTTCTGTGTTTTTGACGACTTAACAGATGCGCTTACAACTATTTTGTCACCCTCAATCTTCGCAGCAAGAGCGATAGAGGCTGTGGGATTAGCATCCCAAAGCTCGTTAATCTGGCTCTGCACCATGTTATAGTTTGCTGCGGTGTTGTGGTTGTAGTTGGATGTAAGGCTTGGGTAGCCCGTGAGATACATGCCAATGGTACTTGTCGAGCAGACATTCTGATAGTAGTTGAAGAGCGTTTTAGAGGTAGACGTGTAGCACACCTCGCTAGAGCTGTAAGAGTATGCGTAGACTACATTGAACTTATCTTTGTAGTTAGCATTATTCTCCGCCTCCTTGATAGCCTCCTTCATGTATGGGCAGTAGCCACAGCCAAGACCTGTGTGGTCTACGAGCAACATACGCTGGTTGAAGTCGTAGCTCTCGGGCTTTGTATCCTCGGGAAACTCAGGCGCGTAGGCAGGCGTTACGGTCACGCTGCAAATCTTCGACTTGATGCCGTTATACTTAGCATAGAACGAGAGGTCGCCGCTACCCTCTGTGGTGTAGGGGTTAGATAGCTGCTCGTTGGTGTAGTTTGCATGGATGGTTGAAGATGTGGTCACATCCTCGCCCTCGTAGATTACGGTGAAGGTAATCTGCTCGCCACTCTTAACTATGCTCTTATCCGCTGTGAGTGTCACCTCGTTGCTTGCCGCATCCTGGTCTACGAATACGGTGAGCTCCGAGCCCTTGTAGCTAAGCGTAATCTTTGTGCTACGCTTCGATGTCTCGGTGTTGCGACCCACGGTGAAGTTTACCGCCTCGGCAGTAATCTCATCGATGCGCACCCACTCTACATCCACCTTTGCTGAGGGCTGTGCATCTGCCGCCTCAGCATCCTCGATGGTGTACGAGATAGTGCCATTGCCACCCTTCGATGCAAAGGCCATCTTGCGGTCAGAGGTAACGCTAAACTTAACATCCTCGTCAACCTCGGCCGCCGCCTGCTGAATAGCAAGTGTGATGCTCTCCTCACCGTAGGCAAGGGTAACCATACCCACACGCTGCTCAACGCTATTGTTTACATCCACAAAGAGTGTCACAGCCTCGCCCACATTGATATTACCAATCCAATCCTGCTGTGTCGTAGCCTCGAGCTCGAGCCCCTCCACAGGGTCGGTAATGGTATAGTTGATGGTAACCTCGCCACCCTTGGCCTCCATGGTGATGATACCCTCGATATCTACCGAAAGCCTGGGCGCGGGTGTACCTGGCTGTTGTGTCTCATGACCAAGCTCATCGCACGAGGCGAAGAGCATGGCCACAAGAGCAAATAGTGTGTACAACCTTTTCATTATCCTAACAATTCGTTTAGCTTAAGATGCTAGTTTGCGGGGTTGTTGATAGGCTGACCACCCATCATCTGGAAGTACTGATCGAAAGCGAACTCACCTACCCAGTGCATCTTGAGGATATCGAGCTGAGGAGTACGCATATCGATGAAGATGTCGTACTTGCCATTCTCGTGCTTAACGGTCATAGTACCATCCATAAGCATGGTCTTGAAACCGCGAACCTTAGCCTGGCAATACTGCAAATCGAAGCAGTAGCCTGTCTCCTCAGTATCCTGAACATAGTATACACCCTCGGGCATAACATAGTTCTGAACGGGCACACCTGCAGTAAAGTCGAGCGTGAGCTCCACATCCTCAGATACAAAGTAGCAGAGGAAGTTGCCATAAGGCATGTAACCACCAGATACGAGCTCCCAAACTACGGGATACTGACCAGCGGGCATAAGCCACAACTTAGAGACGCCATTCTCCTTGTACAAGTAGTAGAGGTCGTACTTCTGACCCTCAACAGCATTTACCTTGATAGCATCGCCATCCTTAACGATAGTTGCAGCCTCCTCGACTACGAACTCTGTGCCTGCTTTAATACCATAAGCCTCCTCAGAGTTGCAGAAGATGTAGAATGCCGCCTCACCAGAGAACTCCAAGTTCTTCTTTGTAAAGTACTTGCTATCCTTTGCAAGTGAAATCTCCACATCCTCAGCGCCCTTGATGTCGCCCTTGATAGACCAACGCTTCTCGCCTGGCTTGAGAGGCACCTCAGCCTCTGCGGGGCTAACACCCTCAGACATGATGTAATAGTTCTTGAGGTCTGCGCTGAGGTAGATGTCGTACACGCCAGCCTCAGTAACGCTGATGTTGCTACCCCATGACTTCGCATCGTAAACGTAGTTGGGCTCAGCAGGCTGACCATTACCGCCATAGTTCTTCTCGCCACCGTTGAGGATGAAGTTGAAGTTATCGCCCTCAGCGAGCTCGAAGCCCTTAACTACAAAGTAGTCGCCATCCTCGGTCATTGCTGTAGCCTCAGCCTTTGCCCAGTCGTTCATAGTGCCGTTGATAGCCCAGCCCTCAACGAACTCGTCCTTAGGCTCATCGCCACCATTATCCTTAGCAGCCTGCTTAACGGTAACCTCGAATGAGAGAGCATTGATTGAAGCCTTGATGGTAGCCTCGCGTGCCTCCTCAGTCTCGTTTGCTGCAACCTCGAAGATAATAGCTGAAGAGAGTACCTCAACCTCAGCGTCTACTGTGATCCACTCAGCTGCGCACTCTACTGCGAGTACCTCGCCAGTAGTGATTGAAGCGTTGTCGTTTACATCGGCACCAACACCCTCATAAACGAAGTTGATAGTACCCTGGCCACCCTCTGCGCCGAACTCTACAACATCAGCAGATGTAAGCTCGAGGGTTGCCTGCTTTGGCTCATCAACGGGGGTGTCGATGGGCTCACCACATGCTACAGCGAGCATGGGAAGTGTCAAAAGTGAATAAAAAAGCTTTTTCATATGTGTTATGTGTTTTAGGTTTCTCATTAACCCTATTTAAGGTACTTATCCAACCAGCTGAAGAACTCACGGTTCCAAACTACGCTATTCTGGGGCTGGAACACCTGGTGTGCCTCGTTCTCGAACGATACCAAGCGAGCATCGAGACCCTGAACGCGTGCTGCAGTGAATGCCTCGAGAGACTGGCTGTAAGGAATACGGTAGTCCTTCTCGCCTGTGATGATCATGATGGGGCTATCCCAGTTTGCCACCTTCTTGTGGGGTGAGTTAGCGTATGAGCGCATTGCAGTAGCGTTGTCCTTCTCCCAGTATGCGCCACCGTAGTCGTTAGTCACGAAGAAGAGCTCCTCGGTGTGGCCATACATTGACTCGAAGTTGAAGATACCGCAATGTGCGATGAATGCCTTGAAGCGACCCTCGTGTACGCCAGCGAGGTAGTATGTAGAGTAGCCACCATATGATGCACCCACACAACCACGGTGGTCAACATCTACCCAAGGCTCCTTAGATACCTCATCGATTGCTGCGAGGTAGTCCTTGATGTTCTGACCTGAGTAGTCACCAGAGATCTGGTCTGTCCACTCCTGTCCAAATGAGGGACAACCACGGCGGTTAGGTGCTACAACAACATAGCCCTGAGCTGCCATAAGCTGGAAGTTCCAACGATAGCTCCAGAACTGTGATACGGTGCTCTGAGGACCACCCTGACAGTAGAGAAGTGTAGGATACTTCTTTGTGGCGTCGAAGTTAGGAGGAAGAATTACCCATGTGAGCATCTTCTTGCCATCTGTAGTAGTGATCCAGCGCTCCTGAACCTCACCCATCTTGATGTTGTCGTAGATCTCGCGGTTTACGTCTGTGAGCTGTGTCAACTCGCCAGTCTCGAGGTTTACGTCGTATAGCTCAACAGCCTTAGAGATTGTGTTCATGTTTGCCACAATCTTACCAGCAGCGAAAGTGAAGTTGTTGATGTCGTGGTTACCAGCAGTAATAGCCTTCATGTTACCGTTAAGGTCGATGCGAGCCACCTGGTGAGTACCGCGCCATGGGAGCACAAAGTACATAGCGTCGTTGCCATCCCAAACAACCTCAGTTACGCAGTAGTCCTGACCGCGTGTGATGTATGTGCACTCATTGGTGTTAAGGTCGAACACCCAGAGACGCTGCTGGTCAGCCTCGTTGCCTGGGCGACGCTGTGAGCGGAACGCAATCTTAGTACCGTCGGGTGAGAACACGGGATACTTGTCGTAACCTACGAATTTGTCATCAGTAGTCTGTGCAGCCTCCTTAGTGAGGTTGCGAGTCTCCTCAGTTGCGAAGTTGTAGAGGAAGATGTCTGAATCAGTAGAGAGTGCATACTCAACACCTGTCAAAGGCTTGCATGTGTAAGCGAGCAAGCTGCCGTCAGGAGAGAGAGTAACCTCTGCTGTGTCGAAATAGGGAGCAAGGGGTGAGTCGTATGCTGCATCAGCACCGATAACATCCTTGCCGTTTACGATCTTACCATCCTGGTAGTCCGCAGCGAATACATGGAGGTATGAACCATCATCCCAGTAGTCCCAGTGGCGTACCATAAGGTCATCATAGATGCGAACCTTTGACTTGTCCATATCCTCATACTTGTTTGAGCCCTTAAGCTTCGCTACCTCAACGCGCTTTGTGTAGAAGGCGTGGTCACCAGCGATGCCGAAGCCCTCGATGCCACCAGCAACCTCAGTCACCTGCTTGAGGTTAGCACCCTTGCTGTCCATAGCCCAAACCTGCATCTCGCCAGTACGGTTAGACATGAATGCGATAGTCTCGTTGTCAAGCCACTGTGGTGCAGTATTTGAAGATTTGTTATCAGTGAGGCGTACCTCCTCGCCAGAGGTCATATCGCGCAACACCAATGTTGTGAGGCCACGGTTCTCGGCCATGTTGTACTCTGTAAGAGTGTAGAGAAGCTTTGAGCCATCTGGCGAGAGTGTCTGAGAGCCGATGCGACCCATCTTCCACATAACCTCAGCTGTAAGGATACCAGCCTCCTTCTCTGCGTCAGTCAACGCATTGTTAATCTCAAGAGGCTCGGGCTTGTTTGCCTCGGGCGCCTCAGTGTCGCAACAGCCACCAAGGGCAAGTAACGATGCACAAGTCATAAGACAGAATAATTTTTTCATAGTATTTTGGTTATAGTTTTAATAAATTTCCCTCTCTTTCGTTAGGTTGTCTCCGCTTTTTCGTATCTTTGCACTCGGCATTATGAAACAGAGCGCTACATATACCATCTATTTCGGTGCTTCAGCACTGCATATCTGCTCGGAATCCGAGGCCTCGGACACGTGCATTATGCATGCGTGTGCGCAAGAAAAAAATCTGCGTGCGAAATTAATAAAAAAAGTTGAGATTTCCAAATCCGTCATCCTGCTCACCGACACCCCCGAGGTGACCTTCGAGGCATTGTGCAAAGAGTTTAAGGTTGTTAGAGCCGCAGGAGGCGTAGTTACAAATAGTGAGGGCGACCTCCTTATGATACGTCTGCGCAACCGCTGGGACCTCCCAAAAGGTCATATTGAGCCAGGCGAGAAGAGTCTCACGGCGGCACTTCGCGAGGTAGAGGAGGAGACAGGCATCAAGGCTGAGGTTCTCGACAACGCACCCCTCTACACCACATGGCACGCCTATGACACATATGGCGAGTGGGAGCTAAAATCTACCGATTGGTGGAGGATGCGAACATCACAAACCGAGACTCCTCAACCACAAGAGGATGAGGGTATTACGGAGGTGCGATGGATGAACAATGCAGCACGCACCGAGGCACTAAATGAGACCTACGAGACAATTAAAGAGGTGGTGCGTGCGTTAGATGC
>JAFZGE010000021.1 GCA_017555545.1 Alistipes sp. | reverse complement strand
GTATTCACTACGCTCGATGCTGAGGGCGTTGTGGAGGTGGTGACGGCAGGGGTTGTTAATGATGCAAGCAAACTACACGACACGCAGAGTGTTGCCGAAGCAACGAGGATAAATATACGCTTCATACCACACATGTTTAAGGGTTAAACCTCTCTCACGATGTCACAAGAGGTGACTATACGCCTACAAAATTAACTCTATTTTTTTGATTTTCAAAATTCCTACACCCTATAATAATAAAGTATCTAACTAAATTCGCCACATATTTTATATTTATATATATTTTTTATATCTTTGCTTGGCATTAACTACAAAACAAGCGATTAAATGAAACGTCAAGACCTCTATTTCGCCATCGTGATGTTGGCGATATTTCTGCCCTTCTTCCTCTACGAGCCTGCCTACGATTGGTACAAGGACTTCAATAAGGTTCACCCTATGATTATGGCATTCCTCAAGTTCGGTATCCTCGCAACACTCGGCGAGATGCTCGGTTGCCGCATCTCAACAGGTAAATATACCACTCCCAACTTCGGCGTAGCACCCCGCATGGTTGTTTGGGGCTTGCTCGGCGTTGTAATCTCTATGGCAATGACCGTATTCTCTATAGGTATCCCTGGCTTTATTACCGCTATGGGTGGCGAAAACCTCGTTACTGCATTCAAAGCCGAAGAGCTCTCATGGGAGAAACTCGTCGTGGCCCTCTCAATATCTGTGATGATGAACACATTCTTTGCTCCCGTGTTCATGACCTTCCACAAGATTACCGACACACATATCGCAGAGTGCGGTGGCTCAATCAAGGCTCTCATCAAGCCTATCCCTATGCGTCGCCTTATCACAACCCTCAACTGGGAGCGTCAGTGGGGATTTATCTTTAAGAAGACTATTCCATTGTTCTGGTATCCTGCACACACTATTACGTTTATGCTCCCCGCAGAGTACCGCGTACTCTTTGCTGCGTTATTGGGTGTAGCCCTCGGCGTAATTCTCGCAATCGGCGCACGCAAGAAATAGCCTGATAATCAGCATATATAAGTGTGCCTTATACGGCTATAAGAAATCATTAAGGAAAATCTATTGCAGAATAAAAAATTGCCCTTATATTTGCACTCGGAAACAGAAACAAAACCAATAAAAAAGATAAAAAAATATTAACACCTAAAACTAATAAGATTATGGCTAAGAAGTTCATTTGTTCAGTATGCGGATATATTCACGAGGGTAACGAGGCTCCTGAGAAGTGCCCATTGTGCAAGGTTGGAGCAGACAAGTTCACAGAGATGGCTGAGGAGAATAAGGCGCTCGAGTTCGTTACAGAGCACAAGCTCGGTGACGGCAAGGTAGACAACCCCGAGATTCTTGAGGGCTTGAACAACCACTTCATGGGCGAGTGCACAGAGGTAGGTATGTACTTGGCAATGAGCCGTCAGGCAGACCGCGAGGGCTACCCCGAGATCGCTGAGGCATTCAAGCGCTACGCATTCGAGGAGGCAGAGCACGCATCAAAGTTCGCTGAGCTCTTGGGCGACTGCGTATGGGATACAAAGACCAACCTCGAGAAGCGTATGAACGCTGAGAGCGGCGCTTGTGCAGACAAGATGCGCATCGCAGCACTTGCAAAGCAGAACAACTACGATGCTATCCACGACACAGTTCACGAGATGGCAAAGGATGAGGCACGCCACGGCAAGGGCTTCGAGGGTCTCTACAACCGCTACTTCAAGAAGTAAGATAGAACAAACTCTATAAGCAAGGGCTGTCAACCGCTGGTTGGCAGCCTTTTTTCGTTTGACACAAGAGACATAAAGGACATCAAAGAATAAAGAGGCTCAAGGGATGATTCGGACAACTCTTAATAGCAGCCTCCATTTGGTCTCTTTCGTCTCTTTGTGACTATCACCCCTACTCCACTTTCCATTTTTTCCACCGTTTTGGTCTTATCTTTGAAAAAAAATTCATATCTTTGAACGTTGTATGCTTTGCATACAGGTTTAATGAGATAACAAAACGATACGGAACTATGAATAACAAGTATCAACTACCCAAAGATGGCGGACTCATCAAGGAGTCGGCACCCAAAGATATTGTGCACCGTTATGAGCGCATGCCAACACGCGTATTCGAGAGCGAATACCATGGTGTTCAGCACGTTGCAGACGTAATATGCCGCCTCATACGCAACCATGTCGACAATGCTTCGGCACGCGATATCTACGAGGAGTTGCCACCCTTCGTGCTCGGCCTTACAACAGGACGCACACCCCTCGGTCTCTACCGCGAGCTCGTTAAGCGTCACAAGGCAGGCGAAGTGTCGTTCAAGAGCGTAGCTGTATACTCACTCGATGAGTTCTACCCTATTCGCCACACCGAGCAGCAGAGTCGTAACTTCCATATTCATGATGAGTTCCTCAAACATATAGACATCCTACCCGAGAACATACACATTCCCGATGGCACAATCCCCGAGAGCGAGGTTTCGGAATACTGCGCAAACCTCGACAAGTCGATCCGTAAGATTGACCTTATGGTAATCGGCTTCGGCGAGAATGGCCAGGTGGGCTTCAACGAGCAGGGCTCATACGCCAAGTCGCACACACGCCTCGTGGAACTTTCGCACAACTCACGCAAGGTGCAGTCGAGCCAGTTCTTCGGCTTGGAGAACACCCCCAAGATGGCTATCACCATGGGTATCGGCACCATCATGCGCGCAGACCGCATCGTGCTTATGGCATGGGGTGAGGAGAAGGCAGCTGCCGTACAGCAGATTGTCGAGGGCGACATCACCGACCGTGTGCCCGCAACACACCTCCAGCAGCACCACAACATCGAGCTCGTTATCGATGAGAGTGCAGCGGAGAACCTCACACGTGTGCAGACACCATGGCTCGTAGGCCCCTGCGAGTGGACACCCAAGTTCGTACGCAAGGCTGTGGTATGGCTAAGTGGCATCGTAAACAAGCCTATCCTCAAACTTACATACAAGGACTACATCGAGAACTCACTCGGTCAGCTCTTGGAGAAGTGCGGAACATACGACAAAATCAACATCCGCGTATTTAACGACCTCCAGCACACTATCACAGGCTGGCCAGGTGGCAAGCCCAATGTGGATGACTCGACACGTCCCGCACCATCACTCCCCTACCCCAAGCGCGTGGTTATCTTCTCTCCACACCCCGATGACGATGTTATCTCGATGGGCGGTACGTTCATCCGCCTTGTGGAACAGGGTCACGACGTACACGTAGCATACCAGACATCGGGTAACGTGGCAGTGCACGATGACGTGGTGTTGCAGAACGTAGATACAGCACGCGAGCTCGGACTCGGTAACCGATACGAGGATGTAAAGCAGACAATAGAGGAAAAGCGTCGCGGCGAGCCTGAGCCCCGCAAGCTCCTCGACATCAAGGGCGCTATCCGCCGTGCTGAGGCACGCGCTGCGGTACGCTCATTCGGTCTCAACCCCGACACCAACGCACACTTCCTCAACCTCCCATTCTACGAGACTGGAGGTATCAAGAAGGGCGAGCTCACAAAGGCTGATATCGACATCATCGTAGAGCTCTTGCGCGAGATACGACCACACCAGATCTACGCTGCGGGCGACCTTGCCGACCCACATGGCACACACCGCACATGTATGGAGGCTATCCTCGAGGCGTTGGAGGTGACACACGACGATGACTGGCGCGAGGAGTGCCACTTGTGGCTCTATCGCGGTGCATGGATGGAGTGGAACCTCGGTCTTGTGGACATGGCTGTGCCCCTCTCACCCGATGAGATGCTCAAGAAGCGCCACGCCATCTACCGCCACCTCTCGCAGAAGGATATCGTGCCCTTCCCCGGCAGCGACACCCGCGAGTTCTGGCAGCGTGCCGAGGCGCGTACGCAGAATACCGCACAGCTATACGACAAGCTCGGCATGGCTGAGTATCAGGCAATTGAGGTCTTTGTCAAAATGTTTTAGGTGAAGTTGCCTAATTGGTCTACTTTGGCGTTGTGCTTGCTTTCGAAATGCTCATTTACGATTTGTAAACTCCGCTTTCTCAAGCTGCGCACGCCTAAAATTAGCCCCAATTATACAACTTCACAACCCCGCATTGAACACTATTTTATTAGAAATAAAGTTATGAAAAGAGTATTTCAACTCACCTTAATATTTGTACTATTCACTGCGATTAGTGCATCAGCTCAATCGATGGTTGGCAAATGGGAAGGTCGTGTAAAAATGGATGAGGAGGCTCTTTCACAAGTTACAAACCACAATGGTGGTAATGTCGAAACAACAATCATTTTTACCCTGAATGAAGATGGTACGGCAATAACAGAGTCTCTGATGAAGACATCAATCGCTATGGATGAAGAGACTAACCTAATATTTACTACGAGAGTAGAGTTAGGTTGTCTATGGAGCTTGGAGGGCAATAAATTTACCGAAACAACCCACGGTTACTGCAAGTACACAGTTGAGGATGTAAAGTTTGAGCCTTCATCGTTCGCATTGGAGTTAATGATACCAAGTTTGAAACAGCAATTACAGAGTCAATTAGATAGTCAATATGATGGTGGCAGTACAGGAGTAGAGAGAGTCTGCCATGTTGAGTTTATCTCTGACGATGAATTTATCTATTGTGCTGGTGAGTTGACATCAGCAAATGGCGTTGATTTCGACGCACCAACAATACACTTTAAGCGCATAGTAGAATAACCCCTATTACACATACAATTAAAACCCAGTAACCATGAG
>JAFZGE010000150.1 GCA_017555545.1 Alistipes sp. | reverse complement strand
CGTGCGAAAGTGGGGGAAAACGGGGTGTTTGGGGTTGGTTTTTTAGTGAAAAATGGTGGTTTGTCTCTGATATTAGTCGTGACATATGTGTAAGCCATCCCTAAAATCTTATTCCGCTACGTCATCGCGAGGCTTCAATCAAGCTGTGGCAATCTCGTCTCGAAATGATAGGGATTCCCACGCTCGCTATGCTCGCTCGGAATGACATTATATGAAAATAGGGTTGCCCTGAAGGACAACCCTTATATAATACATGGTAGCGGTGTTATTACTGCTGTTGCTGCTGTGCCTCGCGGAGTGCGCGTGCCTCCTTGCGAATCTTAAGCGGAGTCTTCTTGAGGTACTTGCGGCAGAAGAGCGCAAAGTGGCCGTGGTTGGTGAAGCTGTACATCTTGATGATGCTCTTAAGAGGCACGTTGGTCTCGGTAAGAAGGCGCTCGATCTCGATGATACGCTGCTTCTGCATCCAGCTATATGGAGTGTCGTTGAACTCCTGCTTAAACATATTGTTGAAGTGCTGAATGCTAAAGCCACAGATGTCGGCAAGCTCCTCTACAGTCTTCACGCGTGGTGCGTTGTTGCGCACAAGCGATGCGAACGACTGGTTGCGGTCGAAGAGGTTGTAGAAGGTGCGTAGCTGAATCTGGGGTGTATAGAAGAACTTGAAGATTACGAACATCTCCTGAATCTTCGCACTCTGCAGGTGGTTACACTTCATTGAGTTCTCAAGGTAGAGGCGAACAGACTGCAAGAGCAGGTTCATAGGCTCGTTCACAGCCACCTGAGTGAATTTATAGTTAATCTTCTTGATCTTGCCAACGATGCTGTTGAAGGGGATCATGTCGCACGCCGCGCCAGCCGCGATGAAGTGTGCGCGGATAATCTCGACATCGGTCAAGGCGGTGATGTCGTAGTGGAAAGCGCGGAAGCAGAATACGAAGTGTCCCTCGCGAACGGTGTAGTCGCAACGCTCCTCCGAGTCGATTGTGAATTCACCCTTTGTGAGGAATAACAGGCAGTTGCTATCGCCACGCTCGATGGCCATCTTCTCTCCTGCCTTCAGTGTGATTAACGAGAAACCAGCCTCGGGTTCGAGGGTGTATGAATGACATGTAGCTGGGCAGTGATTAGACATATATTTATAGTTTTAGGTTATATTATTGATTATTAATCTCGCTTTAACTCTTACAAAAGTAATCAAAAAAAATTAGAATACAAGCATTTTGCGCGAAAAATATTAATAAAATGTGCAAACTTGTATGTTTTAGGGTCTTTTTATGCGCTAAAAAGACCCTAAAACAAGTGTGTTCAAATATTTTCGTTAGTGGAGGTTATTTCGATGTCTCGTGCTCCGATTTTGTTATGGCTCGAAGTTGCAACGCAGCATAACCTCGGTGGGTTGCTCCGTCTTGATGCGACCAATCATCACGTCGAGATATGTCTGTATGTCATCGCGCAGACGCTTGTATAGCGGGCACGACGTGTAGTTCTCGTTATCGAGCAGCACATCGCGTATCGAGCGTAGGGTATTGGTGTAGTTCTGCAACTCGTTCTTGAGTGCCACGCCCTCGACCTTTGAGTTGTTGATCTTCGCCACAGATAGCTGGCGCAGCTTGTCGCATACGGCCGATAGTAGTGGCATCGTGACATTGTCCATGAGCGTGTGACCGTGCATAAAGAGGTAGCAGTTGTCGCGCTCCACACCGCACTTTTTCAGCTGAGTGCCAAGTGCTTCCACCGCCTCGCACATCTCTGGGTTGTCGTTTATGAGGGCTTGGTGTCGGCGCTCCACGTTGCGCTGCAACCATGCGAGTGTTCCCTCGCCATTGTGGCGTATGTCTACATAGCCGAGGCGTACCGCTGCGCGGAACTCCGCAAGCGTAAATACATTCTCGGTAGAGTGTCTCGCCGAGTAGACGTACCACAAAAAGAGGGGGTATATAATCTCGGAGTATGCCGCCATAAAGCGCACGAAATCGAAGATGCGGGTGTCGTTCTTTGTGGCCTTCACACATACGTTGCGCAACGAGGGTGCATAACAGAGATAGTTCTCCGTGGCGTAGGTGTAGGTGTGGAACATGTTGTCGGCATTGAGGATGCGCTCCGACTGCTCCGTCTCGCCAGCAAAGAGGTAGTCGAAGTCGGAGTCTACGCATAGCAGTACACGCTCCTTGTCCACCTTGTCGAGCATTGACATGAGCACCTTCTTGCCTTTGGGCAGGTCATCGCGGTTTGGTACCGATATCTCGAAACGCAGGTATGGATTGCGGAAGTGGTCGAATATTCCGCGCCAGAAGGCGACATCCTCATAGCCCTCGACGTATACTTGCACAAGATATCTGTTGTCCTCGGGAGGTAGAATCTCGGGCAGACGCTCGGGGTTGTATGCCGTAAGGTCGCGGCGGCGATGTCTATTCTTCTGTTTCATAGCGTAAAGTTACAAAATTTTTAGTATCTTTGTATACCAAAACTCAATTTTATTACTATGGCAGGCGATTGGAAGGATAGGTTGGGCGTTGTTTTTTCGACAAATCCCGACTTTGCATATAATACCGCCGAGGAGGCTGAGGCCGAGACCCTCGACCCCTCGAAGCAGAATCTCAAGATCTGGCTCGATAGGCTCAAGGGTGGTCGTGTTGCTACCGTTGTGCGTGGCTTCGTGGGTAGCAGCGATGACCTCGCCGAGTTGGGCAAGGAGCTTAAGAAGAGCTGTGGCGTGGGTGGTACGGCTAAGGATGGCGAGATTATCATCCAGGGTGACCACCGCGACCGCGTTGTGGAGCTGCTCACCAAGGCGGGTTATAAATGTAAAAAGGCTGGTGGTTAATTAGTTGCTACTTAGTCTGTTAATTTTGTCTTTGCATTATGAGAAGGGTCTTATTCTTACTCGTTGCGATATGCTTTGCCGCATGTGGCACTATTGGCGAGGAGTATCCCACGCATGAGGAGTCTTCGGTTGTGGGCGTGGGCGATGTCGCTCCCGACTTTACCGTTGAGTTGCTCGGTGGCGAGAGTGTGACCCTCTCGGAGTTGCGAGGTGAGGTGGTGTTGCTCGTTCTCTTCTCGCATGAGTGTCCCGACTGCAAGATGCTTATGGATGATATGACGGCGGCGCGCGATGATTTCGATGATTTGGGAGTCCGGATTCTCGCCATCGAACGCGACGGAAGTGCAGAGGATGTTGAGACATATATGGCGTCGCATGGCTACGACTTCGATGTGGCAGTGGATGATAATCGTGCGATATATAATCTCTATGCAACGATGTATGTTCTGCGCACATATCTCATTGATAGCGAGGGTATAATAGTCCACGCAACGATAGAGTATGACGCGTTGTACGTGGCTCAGATTTTGAGTGCTATACCGCAATAACAAAAAGGCTGTCAAGCGTTTGCCTGACAGCCTTTATTGTGGGCCCAGAGGGGCATGATCCCACGACCTTCGGATTATGAGTCCGCTGCTCTAACCAACTGAGCTATGGG
>JAFZGE010000020.1 GCA_017555545.1 Alistipes sp. | reverse complement strand
TCAAGGCTCAGGATGGTATCTGCGTTGTAGTTACTGTTAACGTAGTGCCTTGGGTTGTAGAGGTTCGTTACCCCATCTACGGCTAATCACCAGGGGTTTAGAGTGATCTAAACAACAACTTTATTGCTCCCCTTCCACGGGGAGGGGAGCAATTTTTAACAATTATTTGGTTAGAGGTCTACACTTAAAGTAGAAACATTGCCTTCGGGCAACAATTAGTGCAACTAAGTTAAACACACGTCGCCACGGCGACATTACACGCTCCTAGTGAGCAAACCTAAGAAAGGCGTATAGACGCTGGATATGGATTATGAATAGAGTTATGAAAAATATTCTTTACTTGTGCTTGCCGCTCGTCTCGTTCGTTCTGCTCACGGGCTGCATCAAGGAGAATCTCGACGGTTGTGAGCGTTGTATCGGTTTCGAATACTACGCTGACGGAGATACTGACGTATTCCCCGAATATATTACACGCGTTAGTCTATATGTCTTTGACGAAAACGACAAGATGGTACCTGCCTCTGATCTTGGAGGCCACAACCCCATCGTGTTGGAGCAGAACGACCTTAAAAAGTACCAGGGCGTAAAGCTAATGCTTACTGGAGGTGTATATCGCTTCGTTGCACTCGGTAACCCCAATACCGAGCAGCAAACGGAGGTGTATAACGTTGATTGCGGCAATATGGCCGAGATTATCTACCGTCATCCCGACTGCACAGCCTCTGAGGTGGAGGGTAACGACCCATTGTACCTTGGATCTAAGGTTGTGGAGATTCCCGATGACGTAAACTTCGAGACTAAAATGCGTCTCTACTCATCACACCAGAAGGTTACCGTAACCGTTAAGGGTTACATTGGTGATGAGGCTAAGGGCGAGACCACAAGGGGCAACAACAGCGACCTCGCATTGCGCCTTGTAAATGTAAGCAGCCAGACAGACTTCTTCCAGGAGGATGCATCAGTAAGTGATCAGAACTTGGCAGATGGCTCTCTCGTTGCGTACAATCCTTCACTTACGCTCGATCGCGAGACTGGTTGGTACGAGGGCAAGTTCAACATCTTGCGCCACACCGCCGACAGCACCATGGCTTTCGAGATTATTGAGCGCGCAACAGGCCGCGTTCTCTTTACCGTCACCTTCGCGGACTTCCTCAAGGAGTTCTACGAGGTAGACATCACTAAGCAGGAGGCTCTCATCCCCATGATTGTGGAGTTCACCGACGAGGTGATCGTTACAATCCCCAGCTGGATGCTTGAGCACCGCGACCCAATCTATGACAAAAACTATTAAGGAGTGCGAACAATGAAACGAATTGTAAAATACTTCATGGCTGTAGCCATTTGCAGCGCCGCAATCCTTAATTCATGTATAAAGGAGGAGGCATATAAGATGGAGACCGCTGAGCTCTCGGTAAACCTCACTCGTGCAGGTACGCAGAGTACGGTGCAGGGTGATGCTATCACCGATGCTTGGATCTGGGCTTTCGAGTGTATTGTTGATGATGCCACAGGTGCACCCTCAATTGCCGATGATGCAAAGGCAAAGGGTAGCCGCTACGTATATGGCCTTACCAACTATGGTAACATCAGCGTGCATATTCCTCTACCCATTTGTGACGGCACACAGGATTACCTCTTGGTGGCTATGATTAACACCGAGACCTTTACTGGTGCTAACCTCAATGCTAACAGCACATGGGGCGACATCAAGAATGCTTCGTTCAGCAATGGCGCAGCCTTCTGGAACACATATCCCAACGATGAGGGCAAGACTCCCGAGATTATGCCCGTGTCGAACTGGACAACCTTTACCATCACTTCGCAGAACACGCATCCTAGCAAGTGCTATCAGCTCAACCTGCCCGTATATCGTGCAGTAGCTAAGGCGCAGTTCTACGCAAGTCGCTCAAGCAACAACCTCAAGGTCGACATCCTCGATGTTAAGGTTTTGGCTAAGAGTGGCTATAGCAATGGTAAGGTCTTTACACGCAGCGCAGAGCAGAAGACAGGTTCAAATAGTGAGGCTATACAGCGCGGTTTGCCCAATGCCGAGGCAACAACCTGGTGGTGGGGTATGCCTACTGCAACAAGCAGCCTCGTTTACCAGATGAAGAATAGCAATAGCGGCTTCGAGACCGTAAGCAATATCGCTACTACAAGCGCACTCACAAACCTCGCGGGCAGCGAATATACTTGGGTGGCTTCAACATTCCTCTTCGAGAATGACAATGACACCGTTGTCACTCGCGATGACTACGACTACACAACCCAGGAGGGCGATGGCTACAATATGTACGTTAAGTATCGTGTTGATGGCTCGGATATTCGTGAGGTCTACACTCCTCTCGGCAAGGTTGTGCGTAACCACGACTACCAGATTAAGGCTACGGTAGATGCTGGCGGCAGCATGAGCTTCAATATCATCGTTAACGAGTGGTTGGTTGACGCCGAGCAGGATATGGACTACCAGAACACCGTTACCGTTGCGGACTCTGATAAGTTGATGTGGCGCACTGCAACTCCCGCAAGCGAGGGTGGTAAGACTACGGTAAATAGTGACGGTACAGTCGTTACATTGCCTGTTGGTGGCATCACCGAGACTCGCACAGATATCGTTGACCTCGGTTCGTTGCGTGGTGGCTACGCATCGCTCGATTTTGGTCTACGTGCTCCCGCTGGTGGTAAGTGGTATGCCGAGCTTGTGACCATCCAGGGTGAGGTTGGTGCTGTGGTCTTTGCGGATAACAACTCTACGGTTATCTCAGGTGAGATCGACACCAATAACCGCATCACGCTTAATATCAAGAATGCTAAGGCCAACTCTGCAACCCAGGGTGGCGTTACAGATAACATTGTCGAGCTTCAGATCTCTGCAAAGAAGACTTGGGGTGGTCAGGAGCGTACCTATAAGGTCTATGGTCTTACTGGTTTGGATGACAATGCTAACTATCAATTGATACAGCCACTCGGTAACTAATAGGTTAGGAATATGAGAAAGTATATATTATATATTGTTTGCACACTATGCGTTCTGGGTCTTGGAGGATGTATCGCCTCTGACACACACGAGCGTTTCAATAAGGACGGCGAGGTTACTCTAACACTCTCGTTGGGCGATCACACTCGCACTAACACCCCTGATAATGGTGTTGGCGAGGGCACTAACGATGATGACACCGACCTTGCGCTTAACGAGAATAAGATTGCAACCCTCGAGGTCTACCTCTATCCTACAGGCGCAGAGAATGAGAATGCTGTCTACGCTACACGCGTGGAGGGCCTCGATAAGCGCGATAAGGTTGAGAATATCTCATTCTCAATCCCTGCTAATGCTCTCAGTGCACTCTTTGCTGGTGGCGCTACTCGTTGCGGCATCTACGTTATTGCTAACTACGATACTGGTCGCACCGTTGCTGTCGATGGCGTCTATGCTAATACATCTATTGCAGAACTTAAGGCCATTGAGGTTAGCGCGTCGTTCGATGCTTTGCAGCAGGTTGACCTTGCGAGCCTCGACTCTAGCTATAGTGGTAATGTGCAGAGCATCAAGCCTCAGCAGCTCTTTGTTATGGATAGCGAGCTTAGCACTGTTACCAAGAGCGGTAACAACCTCTCAGGTACTGTATATATCACCCGTGCAGCTTCGAAGATTACCTTCCGCACTACTATTGCTCAGAGCCTCGAGATCGACGGCAAGACATGGGTCCCCATGCTCGAGCACCTCTCGTTCACATATAAGAATATCGTGAACAAGGGCTATATCGACAATGGTAGCGATGTAGATACCAATAACAGCTTCCCTATGCCTGCGGGTCAGGGCGTATATGCTGATGCCTCGGGCATTCAGATGAGCTCTATCTTCAGTGACCATGGTGCTAAGGCTCCCAACTACGATGGCGAGGTTGAGGGTGTTACTGGTTGGACAACTGTCGACCACATCGTGCCCCTCTATACCTATAGCTCACGTTGGTCTGATGGTGCGAACAACGAGGCATACATCATGCTCTCTGTGCCCTGGAAGGTCTTAGGCGACACAAGCGAGACTCTTACCTACTACAACTACTTTGTTCCCATCAATATGAACGACTTCAAGCTCGTGCGCAACAAGCACTATCGCATCAACTTGCGCGTGGGTGTTCTTGGTGACTTGGAGGAGTTGACCGAGAGCGAGTTCAGCTATGAGGTACTCGACTGGGTAGGCGAGAATATCGAGGTTAAGCTCCAGAAGCCCACATACCTCGTTGTGGACCAGAATTATGTTGTTATGAAGAATATTGAGGAGTTTTCGGTAGCTTACCAGAGCTCAGACGAGGTGTTGTGCAAGGTTTTGTCGACAACGATTGGCCCTTGGAAAAAGCAGAATAACGTTTATGTGTCGGGAGCTTCTTATGAGGATTTTGCTGTTAATGGAACCTCTATGACCTCTACTACGTATAATGGTAAGACTTTTGCGGCGCCAGGTGGTGTGGTTACCTTCGAGCACGGCTTGGATAACACCCGTTCCGATACCGATACCGACTACGACTTCTTGATTCAGACTACCGTTGTACGTGTCTACCATAAGAATAACCCAGATATTTACGAGGATATCACCTTTGTGCAGTATCCAGCTATGTATGTAACGGTTAATGCAGGAATTGAGGGTAAATGGAACTATATCAACGTAAATGGTAATGGTTGGGAGAATTGGACAACATCGGGTAGCGCTGGCAATGGTTGTCCTACATATGACGGTACTAAAGTTTATTGGGTAGGTATTGGAGGTAAGTCGCAGGCTAGTACAATCCACAGTATGTATCAGATTACCGTAACGGCATTCGATGAGACTACTGCAAATTATATTGTAGCAGACCCACGAGCAGAGGCAACTGATATTACAATATTCCCTGGTTATAATCACGGCAACAGTAGCAGAGCTCCAGATTATCCTGTTCAGCCTGACCAGTTGGGTGTAACAACAATCAAGGGATATCGTGGTACTCTTGTGGAGAATTCCGAGAATCTTGTGGCTCCAGAGTTTATTGTAGCCTCACACTGCTCAACGTGTACTAATGCAGATCAATACTTCTACTCTGCAGATAGCGGTTATAATCGTTGCGCAGGATATCAGGAGGCAGGCTACCCAGCGGGCCGTTGGCGTCTCCCAACAACCGCGGAGTTGGAGGTAGTAGGAAAGTTGTGCGCACAAGAAAAGTTGCCACAGATTTTTGTGGATGGTGTCGCATATGTAAGTGCTTCGGGTACTTTCTTGAATAGTGGTGGTAGTTTCTCTCCATCAACAACAAAGCAAGCACAGTCCGTACGTTGCGTTTACGACACTTGGTATTGGAAGGATAAGTGTAACGATACATCAATGAAACAGATGTTGTGGGCTGCGGATGGTAATGTTGCCGATATGAAGGCTGAGGGTAAATACGATACTTACCTTGAGAGAGTTAAATAGGTTGTAATTTGCGACTACTATGAAAAAAGCATTATTGATTCTAACTGCTATATTTGCTCTAACGGCGTGTATGCGTGAGGAGTTCCCTGCGAACATCCCCACATCTGGAGAGGGTAGTGTGCTTGTTGAGGCGAGCATAACCGTTCCCGCCATGCAGGAGACACGTTCGTTTGCCAATCCCGCAATCTCATCCCTCCACCTCTTGGTGTTCGATGAGAACGGCTACCTCATTCAGGTATGTAATGCTGTGCCCGTGAATGGTTTTGGCGTAGCGAAGGATACGGAGTATAAGTTCCTCGTAGAGCTCGGTCAGTCAAACTACAGCCGTACAATCCACTTCATCGCGAACTCACCCATCACAGTAAATGAGGACGGCACAAGTGGCTATCGCCTTGGTGAGCATGAGCGTCACGTAATCAACAACCTCTACACCCAGAATGGCAACGAGGCATACTGGTCGAAGGTAGACCTTGCAGATGGTATTACTGGCGTGCAGAAGATTGTTGACGGCAAACTGGTCTACGAGCCATCAGAGATGCTCAAGACTGCCCTCACAAAGGTCCCCATGGTGCGTAACTACACACGCGTGAAGCTCACAAATAACGCTTCGGCATACCTCAAGGATACTGAGATTGTGATGATGAACATCCCAAACATGGGTAGCGTGGCACCACTCATCAGCGATGGTAACTACGCTCAGTTTGCAACACGCACAGGCACATCGAACAGCGAGATTGGCTACGATGAGATCTCTGCACAGGGCTACGACGGCTACGAGCCCAACGACATGACCCTCACAAACTCATCGTGGGGCACAATGTTGGAGTTCTATGAGCGCCATCAGCAGACAAATGGCCGTGCCGTGGCGTCACCAGCATACGCAATCGTGCGTGGTCACTACGTAGGTGCAAGCTCAACAGATACAGCCTACACATACTACAAAGTCGACCTCTGCTACACCAATACAGCAACAAATGCGGTAGAGTTGTATAACTTGCTCCGTAACATCGAGTACAACATCATCATCACCGAGGTGTCGGGTCGCGGTTACGGTACAATAGATGAGGCTGCGGCGGGTGCTGCGTCAAACAACCTTAACTTTGCGATTGAGACAAAGAGCTTGAACAATATCTCGGACGGCGAGCGTCGCCTTAGTGTGGAGTACACACAGCGCGTGCTCACAGAGGGCGAGACACTCTTTACGCTTAAGTATAAGTACGAGACAAACATCACAACGGGCGCAACAAACAATAGCGCAGTAACATTCTCCAACCTTGCAGGTAGCGTTCTTGCCGTAGCAAACGAGGCGGGTGCTAACGACGTGGCAAAGTACATTGTAAGCAATGTTGCAGGCTCGGATGGTTGGAACACCGTGACCTTCAAGACTCAGGCTATCAGCGGTACGAAGATTCAGACAATCATCCTTACTGCGGGCAACCTCCAGCGAAGCATCGAGCTCATCCTCGGTAAGCCCTACACAATGGTGCTCGACATGATTCCAAACTCTACAGCAAATACCGTCTCTCAGGGTGTAGGTGTATCTGTAGATGCTAAGATTACGCTCCCTATGGGTCTGCCCGAGGTGCTCTTCCCCTTGCAGATTAACATCGTGGCGGTGGAGAAGTCACTCTCGCCCGACGCTATGAAGAATGTCCTCCCCGTTATCACCGACCTTTTGCCTACGGGTGTTCCTTCAACCGAGGGCTCACACTTCGGCTTTGTGGTGACCGTGGAGCACGACTACTACTTCAAGACTGACGCTGATGGTGAGTTTACTGGCGAGTATGGCAACGAGGTGATGCTCTACTTCAAGACCTCTATTGAGGACTCTTCATCGGTAGTAAACATCTACAATCCCTACTTCGAGATTGCTACCGATAGCTTCACAGCAGTAGCCACTACAGGCCGCAAGTAATAATATATTAGAGATAGAAAGGATAAGGAGTGCACCGCCATGCGCTCCTTATTTTGTTTATATGCTCAAGTCATGTAAAAGAGAGAGGGGCTGTTCCGAAGAACAACCCCTCTTAAAGTGTTTGTTGGGATGACTACTTGTTGGCTACGTAAGTGTAGTCTGCAGCATCCTTAGAGTCGCTCTTGTAGAGGTAGAACGAACCCTTGTAGAGTGTACCGTAGTTGCCATTCTCATCCTCAGCAACGGCGATAACGCTATAGTTACGCTCATACTCCGCTACGAAGTTGTAGCTCTCGTAGAGGTTCATGAGGTTCTTAGCCTGTGTAACGTCGCGCAACCACTCAGCATCCTTAGAGTAGTAGTCCAAAGGCCATGTTACAACCATGAAGTATACCTTGTCAGACTCCTTCACGCCGCTAATCTTGATAGGAAGGAGTGCACGGTCATCACGACCCTCATACTCACCCCAATGCTCAGCGTCCACTGCAGCGATATCTGCCATGTTGTAGTGCTCATCCCAGCTCATAGTGATATTAGACTGACCAGGAGTGTTAGACTTTGTCTTGAACTCTGTTGTGAAGATGCGAGTGTTGGGTGTGCTACCCTCCAAACCATATGCGAAGGCTACGTACTCGGTGTTGGGCTGGAGGCCTGTGAGGTTCATGTCGGTGTAGCCTACAGCCTGGTAGAAGTCGTAGTTAGCAAGGATTGTAGCGAGCTTCTCATCATCGTTTGCACCAAGGGCGTTGAAGTCTGCCTTAGTGAATACCGAGCGAGCGAACTTACCCTTCTCATCGCTTGCAGTCCAATATACATCGGCTGTTGTAGCGTAGATGTTCTTAACAGAGATTGTGATGGTCATGCCCGACTCGTTTACGTTCATTGTAGATACGGTCTCGGTTACGATCTCTGTCGCTGTGAATGCTGTTGAGGGGTCAACTGCGAATACGTAGAAGATATACGATGTATTAGCCTTGAGCGACTCGTAGTTGATTGTCTGTGTGCCCTGGTGGCAGAGCTCCTCGATGATGGTGTGAGGCTGGTAACCCATGCCCATCTTAATTGTAACCTGCTCGTTCCAGCGACGTGGGAAGATCTGCTCGGGAGTAGCGTTAGAACCGAAGTATGCCTTGAAGTCGTTCGCTGCCCAGCACTCAGTATAGTAGTAAGTATCCTCGTGCTTTGTAGTCACTGTCTGCTTAACGGTAGCACCCTTAACCTCGAAACTCATCTTGATATCCTCATCGAGGTTCTGAGTCTTTGCAGTACGGATAACCTCGGTGTATGTCTCCCAATCAGTGGGCTGACCATACTGGAGGTTGATGTGGTAGCAGTAAACAACATACTCGGTGTCGGGCACGAGGTCGGTGAAGTCTACGGTAGCCTTGCCTGTATGCGCGATGTTCTGCAAGTAGTTGAGCAAAGTCTGACCTGCAGCCTCTGCCTCTGCCTCGATGGCGTCGAGGTCGTAGTTGATGATGCCCTCAGCGTAGATAAGGCCAAATACATCCATGTGTGCCTTAGTATATGTGCGGCAGATGTATGCGGTGTTTGTGTCAGCAGGCGATACCTCGATTGCGAGCGCTGTGGGCTCCTTTGAGAGTACGTCGTAAGTGAAGGTGTCGACATCCGATGCCTCCTGCTTTACAACGATCTCGTAGCTGCCCTCAACGGCTGTGTACTGCACCTTGATCTTAGTCTCGCGTGCCTCCTTCTTGTAGTTGGGGGCTACGGTGAACTTAATCATGCCGTAGGTTGCTGTGCTGAGGTTCTTAATCCAACCATCCTTGCACTCTGTGAGCACTACTGCACCACTCTGAGGGTTCTTGATGTCGTAGTTAATCTCTACGTCCATGCCCTCGGCTGTAGCATTTACCTCGGTCTCCTCGATGGTAAATGTTGTGTTACCCTTGTCCTGACCTGGCTTCTCCTGGCAGCCTACGCCCACGAAGAGCGCGACAATGGCAACGATGCTTAAAATCTTTTTCATTGGTTATTAGGTTTTAGTTGTTGTTACTTGCTAAACACGAGGCTGCGACCTGTGAATGCCTCGGGCACACCTGCCCAAGTGCCTGTGATGCGGTTGCGGCGGTCATCCGTAACGTCGATGTCTACGGTCATTGTGCCGTCACCATTGTCTACAACCGATACGTTACCGCTACGGAAGGGGGCAAGCTCACTGTTGTCGGCAGTGAAGAACCAGCTGCAAAGGAGGTTTGTCTGGTCTGTCCAACCTGGGATGAATGACCACTGCTTGAGTACGTCTGAAGCAACATAGTCGCCCGCAAAACCGCTCTCGCGGTCGTTGTGACCTGTGATGATGTCGAGCTGCATGCAGTCGCCAGAGCCGCTATTAGGCATGATTACGAACATCCAGTTGAACGCACCATAATCGTAGTAGTCGCCATAGCACTCATAGATCATATAGTGGTCAGAGAGGTCTGCCTCATAGTCGCCATCGAGGGTTGTGAGCACCGTTACGTTGCCACGGCTGTCGAGCAATGCGTTCTCGCCCTCGAACACTACGTTGTGCACCTCGCCATTAATCTTTGCTGTGAGGGTGATTTTGTTGCCATCTACAACGAGTGTTGCCTCCTCGAACTTGAGGATTGCATCGCGGTTGGCGTTGGCATCTGTCACCCAGTAGCCGCTCCACTCCGCTGTGAATGTCCACTCGGCATATGTGTCGTTGGGGTCGTAGGTGTATGTGCCATCGGGGATTGCTACGATGCCTGAACCCGCAGCCAAGGGACCATAAGCATCGATACGATAGTATGTGGCATTGGGATATGACTTACCCTCGGTGTCGAAGCTGCGGTCTGTGAGGAAGAACCAGTAGTTGCCCACGCCTGGAGTGAGAGCATCGCCGTAGTAGTCGCCCCAGAGTGTTGGTGCGTTGAAGTTGATTGCACCATCGCCCACCTGGCTAACCTTCACGTCGAACGATGCTGTGCCGTAGCCTACGGTAATAACGGTCTCGCGTGTTTTGCCCGATGTGTTTGTCGCTACGCCGAGTGTTACCTTACCACCCTTGCACTCGATAGAGTAGATCCAGTCGGCAGAGGTCTTAGCATAGACATAGTCCACGGGGTTTGTGTTCTCGAGTTTGTAGCTGATTACCACCTTCTGGCCACAGCGGTCGAGTTCGATGTTATCCTCGCCAAGGAGTGTGAGGATTGGGGCAATAGCCTCGTTCGACTGTGTTACTACGACTGTTGCCTTGCTCCAATCCCATCCGAGCATGATTGCAGCCTGACGTGTGCCGCCGCTGTTGTTTGTCTCGTACTGAATTGTAGCCATGCCTCGCTCGTTCTTCGCTACACGAAGCCAGTCGGCTGTGGTGGTGATTGTAGCATCGGCATCATCGTAACCCTTGATTAGGTATTCGATTACGAAGCTACCCTCATAGAGGCCAATCTCCACGTTAGTCTCCGATGAGATGATAATCTCGCCCTTTTTTGTGCCGTTCTCGTTCTCGCACGCTATAACGAGGAGACCGCAAAGAGCAACCATTAAAGTTAGAAGCTTTCTCATAATTATGGTTAATAATGTAAAATTTGTTGCTTATTGTTCTCTTTAGGAAGAAAAATTTGCGACAAAATTAGCATTTTTAAGCTTATTTCCAAATCGTTAAACGATTATTTTGTCAACAAAAAACTAAAGAGCCACGAGTGATATTCCACCCATGGCTCTCTTGTTGTTGTTGTTGTTGTT
>JAFZGE010000149.1 GCA_017555545.1 Alistipes sp. | reverse complement strand
TGCTGCGCAGAGCCTTAAAGCCCATCGTGGAGTTCAGGAGCGAGCAATCGACATTGCGATATGCGCCACTCATCATCAACCGCTTCGCCTCATCACTCTCAAAAAAGCGACTATGCAGCGTGTAGCCCGCGCTCTTGGCGATGCTCTGCACGACATCGACAACCGAGATAAAGGGGTAATACTCGTGGGGCATAAACATCTGCTGCGTAGCGTACAACCCCGTAGGCTCTGCGCTGGGATAGCTGTCGCGGCGCAGAGGGAGCATGCGCACCGCCTTATCGCCCTCCCATGTTGTCTCAATGCCATATAGCGTCATTCGCACCGAACTATCTACATCGCTGTTTTTGAGGCGTGTATGCGCTGCGTTGTGCGCCCAGTCGTGCCCCTTTGTCTTTAGTAACACGCGGTAGAAGAGCTCCTCGCCACTACGCTCCACACCCAGCAGTGTTGCATCACCTTCGAAGAGCGCCACGCCATCCACCTCGACCACGCCAACATGCTGGCGAAGGTTAAAATCCTCGGTGCGGTGCATATCCTCGGCATGACCAAAGAGCTGCATCATCGCGGGTGTCGCCACAACATCGAGCCTCAGTTCACTATTCTCTCGCCACGCCTGCACCGACTCATAAACCCTGGCACTATGGCTCGGCAGCTTAACATCCTCGCTGCGCAGCTTACACTCTACGCCATCTACTCGAAGCACTACCATAGCTTACCCCCTTTCCACTCCTCGCTCAAGTCCAACGATATGGTGTGTAGCATGCCCTTGCTGTCGTAGTTTATCTCCTTGCTCTCGATGTCAACCACACGACATATGCCATCGACCTCGCGGCACACCACAGGCGAGAGCATAAGCTCCGCAACACGCTCCATCACCTCCTGCAACTCATAGCCCGAACATAGCCTATAGCGCACACGCCCATCAACCCTCTGCACACCATCATCACACATGCAATCATCCGCTCTATCTACGCTGTAACCCAGATGCATAGCGTGATCAAATAGAAAACTCTCTACACCGCCATTGGTATTATACCACACCAAGCGCTGCGCCGAGCCACAGCGCGGCAAGACGGTGTAGTTGTAGACTACCGTGTTCTTGCTGTCGTAGCGCACGGTGATGCTCACCTTCTCCAGCGAACCAAAGGCTTTCGTGGGGATAACAAGCTCCATTGGCAGACCATATGTGAAACCCTCGCACTTCACCGTAAGGCTCTTCGCACCAGAGAGCACAACTGAGGCATCTATGCGCGTCTGGGCAAATAGCGTCAGGCGTATCGTGTCACCCTCCTGCACAACGGGCAATTCGATCTTCGAGCTTAGCAGACCGATGCTCTCATAATCGAACTGCGAGCGAAAAAAGACTCTCGCCTCAGACTCCACGTCTTCGAGTCGCACCACCACGCCTATCGCCGAGGGTGAGACTCGCATATCAGCCTGGCGCACCGTCTCCATGGGCATCATCGAGACATGCGGGAGGACGTATGGCGCAACATCTATGACCCCTTCGGTCACACCATAGAGCCTCATCGAACCCAATAGAATCTTGGTTGTGGCATCCAAAATCTCGACCGTAACATCCTGCGGTTGGTCGCTCTCCGTGGTAAAGCTATATGGCAATCTACCTCTCCACGATGAGCCATTGTCTGGTATAGAAACAAATTTCATAATTAAATATTTTAATTTATAAGATTAGGCGTTAGTCTCCCCGCTGCGCCACACTACATGGCGCACCACACGCTTGTTAATAACTATGTTTACTTTTTGTTGATATTTGTCAATAACCCCATCTAAACACCTATATAGTCGCGTTTTACAAGTGTTAATAACTTAACTACGCTCTATATTTCGACTCTGGGCATCGACCGAATTAAATCGCTTATGCTTCGTTTGACAGTGCAAATATATAACATCAAAAAGCCCTTGTCAAGAGTTTTGGTTAAATATTTTTACTAAAAATTTTAGACGGAAATCAATTTATTTAACTATCAGTGAGTTGACATTTTCGCCCAACAGAAGAGTGCCGAAAAGTAAAGTGGCGATGAATGCACCAAGAATAAAAAATTTTCGTTATATTTGCGCACGAATAATATTAACATAGGGGGCAAGCGCCTCCGCAAAACACATATACCAGAATATGGCAGATAATTCAATATTGATTCGCCTTGACGGTTTGAAGCTCAAGTACGAGGAGATTGGCCAGAAGCTCACCGACCCCGAGGTGATTGCTGACGTAAAGCAGTTTGTGCAGCTCACAAAGGAGTACAAGGAGCTCGAGCCCATCGTTGAGACATCAGACCGCTTCCGCACCGCACTCGCAAACCTCGCAGAGGCTAAGGACGTGCTTGCAAACGAGAAGGATGAGGAGTTCCGTGAGATTGCACGCGAGGAGGTTGCAACACTCGAGCCCGCAATCGAGAAGATGGAGGAGGAGATTAAGCTCTTGCTTATCCCCAAAGATCCTCAGGATGACAAGAACGCTATCGTCGAGATTCGTGGCGGTACAGGTGGTGACGAGGCAGCAATCTTCGCTGGCGACCTTCTTCGTATGTACACCAAGTACATCGAGTCTAAGGGTTGGCGCTATGAGATCACCTCATCATCTGATGGTGCTGCGGGTGGCTACAAGGAGGTTGTGCTCAAGGTTACAGGCCAGAGCGTATACGGCACATTGAAGTATGAGTCGGGCGTACACCGCGTACAGCGTGTTCCCCAGACCGAGACACAGGGTCGTGTACACACCTCTGCAGCATCTGTAGCGGTATTGCCCGAGGCTGAGGAGTTCGATATTGAGATCTCAATGAACGACATCCGCAAGGATATCTTCTGTGCATCAGGACCTGGTGGTCAGTCGGTTAACACCACCTACTCTGCTATCCGTCTTACCCATATCCCCACAGGTATTGTCGTACAGTGTCAGGATCAGAAGTCACAGCTCAAGAACTTCGACAAGGCATTCGAGGAGTTGCGTACACGAGTATTCAACCTCGAGTACTCAAAGTACCTCGATGAGATTGCATCGAAGCGTAAGACCATGGTCTCAACTGGTGACCGTTCGGCAAAGATTCGTACTTACAACTACCCCCAGGGACGTATCACCGACCACCGTATCAACTATATTATCTACAACCTCTCTGCATTTATGGACGGCGACATTCAGGATGTCATCGACCAGCTTATCGTAGCCGAGAACGCAGAGCGTTTGAAGGAGAGCGAGTTGTAGCCAACGGGGAAAGGTTGACAAAATATTTCGGTACATCCCGACATATCGACCAGACCCTACTCGGGTTTGGTCGTTTTGTTTATTGCCAAAAGCCTTAACGTCATGAGACTTAAACATATACTAACAACCATAACGCTCACGCTTGTGGCAACCATTGCCATGGCACAAAGCCCCGAGCGCGCCGCTATGGCTCGCGCGAAGGGTAAGCAGCTCACCGTGAGCGAGTGGAAGACAACTCCCGACGGCAAGCGCAAGTGGGTAGACCATGCCGAGACATACAACGCCCAGGGGCAACTCATCGAGGAGGCCGAGTATAGCGACTATGGCACACGCCTCGCATGGCGCTCTACGTTCGAGTATAACGATAAAGGAGAGCTTGTCAAGGAGCGTGTCTACGATGAGCGTAACCGTCTCTCAAAGATTCGCACCTTCGAGTACGACGCCAATGGTGTCTGCATCCGCCGCATGAACTACAATGCCGACGGCAAGCTAAACTCTTACCGCCAATACGAATACAAATTCGAGTAGCGATGCAGAGTGGCGAACTAACATACGAGAGTCTCAATAGCCTCCCCATATGGACGCGTATGGCAACCATCACGCTCGATGAGATGCGCGATGTTAAACTCATGAATCGCGTCGACACGAAATATGTGGTCTCGGAGGGCGAGATGCTCACCCTTCTTGAGCGCATGGCAGAGTGTGGCTACCGCGTGCAGATTATCGACAGCGTGCGTGCTTGTCGCTACGACACCCTCTACTTCGATACCGAGGAGCGCGATATGTATGTTGCACACCACAACCGCCAGCTCACACGCCAGAAGGTTCGCACCCGCACCTATGTCGAGACGGGACTCACGTTCCTTGAGATTAAGAACAAGAACAACCGCGGACGCACCAAGAAGCGCCGTACGGAGATTGCCCGTGAGAATTTTTATTCCTTCACTGAGGACGCTGCCGCAAGGGGTTTTTATAAGGAAAATGGTCGCTACGCCCACGAGGCGATATCACCAGCGCTCTCAACACGCTTTGTGCGCATCACACTCGTTAACCCACGCCTGACGGAGCGCCTGACAATAGATATTGCACTCAGATATGAGGATATGCGCAGCCACGCAACGGCCTCAATACCAGGCATGGCTATTGTCGAACTCAAGCAGGATGGCAACACCATCTCCGACCTTAAGCGCATTATGCTCGATATGCGCATCCGCCCCCTCAAGGTGAGTAAATATTGCCTAGGCACGACACTCACGGTAGATGGCATCAAGCACAACCGCTTCAAGCAGAAGCTCCGCAATATCGCCAAGCGTCTTGGCATAAACGAGATAGTAAAACGCTAATATTCAGCACATAAAAGCCTAAAACATGAATATCCTAAACCTATCAACACCACCATCATTGCTCGATAGCGAGATTTCGGCACTCGAGAATGCCCAGCGCAGCATCGTTGACCTCTCGACACTCGACCTATCTCCCGCCATGCACCTCTCCGTGCAATTCCTCTTCAACATGCTTGTCTGCGCAGCACTCGTATGGCTCTTCTACTACCCCAAGAGCCGCAACAAGGGCTTTAGCGTGACCTTCATGCTCTTCTCGGCTGTCGTATTCTTCCTGCTCTACTTCATGGGTGGCGTGAGCCTCGACATCACCGTGGGCTTGGGTCTCTTCATGATCTTTGGCATCATGCGCTACCGCACCGAGATGGTACCCATCCGCGAGATGACCTACCTCTTTGTGTCGATAGCTACGGCTGTCATCAACGGCATCAATGCCATTAACGACCGCCTTATCCTTGCCAACTTGCTCCTTATCACACTCCTCGCCATCATCGAGTATGGCATTGGCCGCAAGCGCGAGGTTTCGAAGCTCGTATGCTACGAGCGCATCGAGCTTATCCGCCCCGAGCACCGTGGCGAGCTTATTGCCGACTTGGAGCAGCGCCTCGGTCACAAGGTTAACCGCGTGGAGGTGGGCAATGTCGACTTCTTGCGCGACGTAGCCTTCCTCAAGGTCTACTACACCCCAGCAAAGGGCGAGCACCCCATGTCGGATGATACAATGAAGATCAACGAGAAGAACGCATTTAACAAATAACTGTCAGCGTTATGAAACGAGTAGTATTAGGCATTGTGGCAGTCGTAGCACTCGCTACTACAGCCCTAGCGCAGGATGATATACAACCTGGCGTACACCCCACCACCAACGACTTCCGCAGTCGCGTTGAGGGCTCATTCGAGTGGGAGCCAATCAAGGATCTATCGCTTGAGGCGGGTCTTCAGCTACGCCTTAAGAACGACCTCGGCTCGGTGGACTGCTTCCACACATCGTTTGGTGCGGAGTATGAGGCGTGCAAATACTTCAGCCTCGGTGCCGACTATATCCTCATCAACGGCTACAAGAGCGATAAGGGCGCATGGGACAAACCCCGCCACCGCCTCAATGTCAACCTCACTGGTAGCGTTAAGGTTGGTCGCGTGGAGCTCTCACTGCGTGAACGACTTCAGACAACCTTCCGCACCGACTCTGTTAATCGCTACGAGAAGCCCCAGAACGAGATGATACTCCGCTCACGCCTTATGGCTGAGTATAACATCCGCCACACAAAGTGGACACCCTACCTTCTCTTCGAGTTGCACAATACGCTCAACGCCCCCAAGGTTGTAGCAAACTATAAGGAGTTCCCCTTGAGCTACGACAACTACATCACACGCTACCGTGCCGGTGTCGGCGCTAAGTTCCGCGTAACGCGCAACCACCGTCTCGATTTCTACTACTACTTCGACTACGACCGTGGCTACGACATCGACTACAAGGGTAATAAGGGTGCGCTCAAGGGCTACTACCAGGAGAATGAATTCCGCCACACCTTTGGTGTATCATACAAATTCAAGCTATAACGATGCGTACACTTGTCACACTCCTTGCTCTACTCTCTGCCTCAGCACTCTGGGCGCAGCAACCCCTCTACGTGGTTAACGGCAGGGTTGTAGAGAGCATCGAGGGTATTCCACAGAGCGACATCGAGTCCATCAACGTGCTGCCAGCCGATGAGGATACAATCGCTGAGTGGGGTCTTGCAGCCTCGGAGGGTGCTATCATCGTACGCCTTATCTACGACACCCCCGCAAGCTTCAGCGCCGAGGGTGCGAACAACTTTACGGCATATCTTGCCAAGCATATCAAGTGGGAGGAGAACATGTCCGCCGAGCGTGCCTCGCTACGCCTTAACATCACCGAGGATGGTTCAATAGAGGTTGTCGAGGTGCTCGACACCACCTCTCGCCAGTTCCTTAAGCGTGTGACTAAGGCTATTGCCTCGGCACCACGATGGCAACCCGCCATGCGCGATGGCAAGCCCATCGAGAGCCTGCAACTCGTAAACATCCAACTTCCCTTAGGTAAGGAGCTACCCCGAGATCCATACGTCATAATACGCTAAACCTCAGCGCCATGGATAACCTAACACCTACACCTGAGCATAGCCTCACGCTCCTTGACCTGCAGCGCATGGTGCGTGCCACATTGGAGAGTCGTTTTCACGACCCTCTGTGGATTAGTGCCGAGATTTCGGAGCTAAAGGTCAATCGCTCGGGTCATTGCTACCTCAACCTTGTTGAGAAGGGTGCTACGGATGGTGCTCCCCGCGCCGAGGCACGCGCCGTAATTTGGAAGTCAGCATACCTACCTATGGCCTCGATGTTTGAGGCAGCAACGGGAGCTACGCTGCGCGCAGGACTCCGCGTCCTGGTGCGCGTCGTTGTCAGCTACCACGAGGTATATGGCTTCTCGTTGCAGATTATCGACCTCGACCCTCGCTACACACTTGGCGAGGTGGAGCGTCGTCGCCGCGAGACCATAGCACGCCTGCAGCAGGATGGTGTGTGGGATATGAACCATGAGCTAACCCTACCCCGCCCTACGCTACGCATAGCCATCGTTTCGAGCGATACAGCAGCTGGTTATCAAGACTTTATGAACGAGCTTAACCGCAACACCTACCGCTTCGAAACCACCCTTTTCCGTAGCCTTATGCAGGGTGACGCCGCCGAGGAGAGCGTAATTAATGCACTGAACGAGATTGCTGCACGAGAGAGCGACTTCGATGTCGTTGCAATCATCCGCGGTGGTGGCTCAACCAGCGACCTCGCGCTATTTGACTCATACCTCATCGCCTCGTATGTCGCACAGTTCCCTTTGCCCATCTTCTCGGGCATAGGCCACGACAAGGATGTGTCGGTTGTGGATATGGTTGCCCACACCTCGCTTAAGACACCCACGGCGGTGGCCACGAAGCTTGTCGAGATGGCGGATTATGAGATGACCTTGGTCGAAAATCTCGCCGCCGACATCACCACCCTCGTAGAGAACAGAGTTCAAAATGAGGCCATGCGCATCTACACGCTTGGCACCGACATCGAGCGCCACGCCACCTCAATCATAAACACTCAACTCAACCGTATAGACCTCATAAATAGTGGATTATACAGCCGCATTGAGTATATTCTCAGCACCGAGGAGAAGCGCATAGACAACGCCAAGCGTTCACTCGAAAGCTACTCCATTGACAACATCCTGCGCCTCGGCTTTGCCGTAGCGCGCAATCAGGATGGTGCTATCAGGAGCATCGCCAACACCCACATCGGCGAGAGCATCGACATCGAACTCATCGATGGCAGCGTGGGCGCAGAGATTAAGAGCATAACACCGAAAACAAAGTAACATCGCTATATATGGCAAAGAAGAAAGTAACAGTTAGCTACACCGAGGCAATCAAGGAGTTGGAGCAGATCCTCGAGAATCTGCGTAGTGGCAAGGTTGAGATCAGCGACCTTCCACCCACCGTCAAGCGCGCCAACGAACTTGTGGAGGAGTGTCGCCGCCAGCTTATGTTGACACGCGCCGAGATTGAGAATATCACCAACCCCTCAACACCCTTCTAACGCCATGCTTAAGGGTGCTATACGTTGGGCTTTGAACCACATCCCGCGCAGCTGGCTGCAGCGCATGGCGGGGTGGGCTGTTCCCGTCATGGGCTTAGGTTACATCGGCCGTGGCAGAGAGTGCCCCATTTGTGGTGCTCACCGCCGTAAGTTCCTACCCTACGGCTATGTCACCTCGCGCGAGGATGCACTCTGTCCCCGCTGCCTGTCGTTGGAGCGCCACCGCCTGATATGGTTGTGGCTGGAGCGCCATAGCAACCTCTTTGCCTCACACCCCCACATACTACACATCGCCCCCGAGGTGTCGCTTATGCGCCACTTCAAACGCCACTACAAAGAGTTCAAGGAGCGATACACCACCGCCGACCTCGAGTCACCATTGGCAGATATGCACTTCGACGTGCAACATATCCCCATGGAGGCGCGTTCTATAGATGTGGTCATCTGCAACCACCTCCTGGAGCATGTCGAGGATGATATGGTCGCACTTGCGGAGCTATACCGCATCCTCAAGCCAGGTGGCTGGGGTATAATGCTTGTCCCTGAGGATAGGTCGCGCGCTACGACCTTTGAGGATGACACCATCACCGACCCCAAGGAGCGAACACGCCTCTTTGGCCAGTATGACCACCGCCGTGTCTATGGTCGCGATTATGATGATCGCCTCGCCGAGGCGGGATTTATCGTAGAGCGCATAGCCGTTGCCAATCTACTCAGCCCCAAGGAGCGAGTACTCCATGCTGTAGGCAGCGATGACCTTGTGGTGGTACGCAAACCAAACGAATAAAAATGAAGCACTATGAATAACAGTGTATTAGAGAGATATGACGACTTCCGCGCGCTTGTTGCAAACACCTTCTCTGCCAATAGTGCCGAGATGGTCGACAGCGCCCTCTGCTTCGCTAGTGAGGCACTCGAGGGCTTTGGCGCACGCCGCTACGATAACAACTCCATGCTCGACCATGGCGTAAACGTCGCACGCATCGTAGTAGAGGAGATTGGCTTGGGTCGTAACTCCACCATCGCCGCTATCGTACACGATGTTGTGCGCATCGCTACGCAGCACCACTCCGAACGTCTGGAGGAGTATAGCAACACCATACGTCGCGACTACGGCGAGGAGGTGCTCGGCATTGCCCTCGCGCTCTGCAAGATCTCGGATATCAAGCTCAAGGCCTCTAAGGAGCAGGCCTCGGACTTCCGCGATATGATTGTGTCGTACTCCGAGGACCCTCGCGTGATACTTATCAAACTCGCCGACCGCCTCGAGGTTATGCGCTCGCTCGACCTCTTCCCCGAGAAGAAGCGCCGCGCAAAGAGCTGGGAGAGCCTCAACCTCTACGCCCAGATTGCACATAAACTCGGCTTGTATAGCATCAAGAGCGAACTGGAGGACCTATCATTAAAATATCTTGAGACTGAGACATATAACCACATCGTGCACGAACTTAAGGAGAGCGAGGCGGAGCGTATGGCATTTATCGAGCGTTTCCTTACCCCTGTGCGTGCACTACTCGACCGCGACGGCATCAAGTACCACATAAAGAGTCGCACCAAGTCTGTCTTCTCTATCTTCCAGAAGATGCGCAAGCAGAAGGTGGGCTTCGACGGCGTCTACGACATCTTCGCCCTCCGCATCATTATCGACTGCCCCCGCGAGAGCGAGAAGCGACTATGTTGGACAGTATTTTCGCATGTCACAGACCTATACACCCCCAACCCCGAGCGTATGCGCGACTGGATCTCTATCCCTAAGTCAAATGGCTATGAGTCGTTGCACACCACCGTTGTTACGGAGGATGGCCGCTGGGTAGAGGTGCAGATACGCACCGAGCGCATGGATGAGGTCGCTGAGCGCGGTATCGCTGCACATTGGCGCTATAAGGGCGTCAAGCAGGGCGGCATGGGTGCTGAGGAGTGGTTGCAGAGACTACGCACATTGCTCGAGGACACCACCTCTGAGTCTATAGCCCACCGTTTCGATGCTAAGCCCTCTTCGGGCGAAATCTTTGTATTCACCCCGTCGGGCGATATACGCAAGCTCCCCGAAGGTGCTACGGTCCTCGACTTCGCCTTCGACATACACACCTCGCTCGGCGCAATATGCGTGGGTGGCAAGGTGGAAGGCCGCGTTGTGCCCATCAAGGAGCAGCTACACAATGGTGACATCTGCGAGGTGCTCACGCGCAAGGACCAGACACCTAAGGCCGACTGGCTCTCGATATGCGTTACGCAGAAGGCTCGCACCCGCATCCGCGCCTTCCTTCGCGAGGAGCAGCAGAAGCATGCGCGCCTCGGCCGCGAGGAGCTGGAGCGTAAGCTTAAAAACTGGAAACTCGACATCGCTATAGATGAGGCTGTTGCCTACCTGTGCAAATACTATAAGGTGCGCCGCGGCAATGAGTTGTACACCCTTATCGCCGACCAGAAGGTCGACATCGGCGCTGTTAAGAACATCCTTATGCAGTGGCTCTCAGGCGAGGCTGATGAGGCACGCCGCCAGGCTGCTGCCGAGGTCGAGGAGCGCAAGGCACGCCTTAGGGAGGAGCGCGAGACCGATGCTCCACGCCGCACTGATGCCCTCGTTATCGATGAGCGCATTAATAATATAGAGTATAAACTCGGCCGCTGCTGCAACCCCATCAAGGGCGATGACATCTTTGGCTTTGTGACCATCAATGCGGGCATCACCATCCACCGCAGCGACTGCCCCAATGCCCGCCGTATGCGTGAGCGCTACCCCTATCGCGTTATGGAGGCTCGCTGGAGAGATGATGCCGTGGGCGCATTCCGCGTTACGGTTGCTATCACCGCTGCCGACATCCCTGGCCTCGCTACAACGATTATGGATACAGCAACGAGGGAGCTTAAGCTCTCTGTGCGCGGCATCAACTACAACCCCAAGGGCGACGGCATGGCGACGGCGCAACTCACGGTCGAGGTACCAAGCAGCAGCATTGTCGATATGTTGTTGCACTCGCTCCGCCGCATCAAGGGCATCAAAAATGTGTATAGAATTAATTAACTACTAATAACTTAAGTTATGAACTTTGACGATATCCGTTGCCCCTGGGGCGACACCCTTAAGACCTGTGCTATTACAGTATGCGACCTCGATGGCGTTGTTCTCTACCAGAATAAGCGCTCTATAGAGGTCAATGGCGATGTTCGCAACAAGTCGATGATTCCTTGCCACTCTGAGCGTTCGCGCCAGATTATCCAGCGCCTTATCACCAATGGCGAGAATAACGCCTACACCATCGAGAAGCGCGGCATCCGCAAACTCATCTACCAGACACCATGGTACGAGTCAGGCGATGTTGCCGGCCTCGTGGAGTTCTCATTGGAGATCCCTACCGAGATGCCCCACTACGTAAGAGAGTAGTTACATAAACAAAAAAATAGGCTGTCTTCTGCAGACAGCCTATTTTGCTATTGTACCCTAAAACTCCGCCTTGCTGGTAAGGGAGAGAAGCTCGCCTGTGATTGGGTGCTCAAACTCGATGGTCTCGGCGTGGAGCATCAGGCGCTCGGCACTTGTGCCATATATATCATCACCAACTATGGGGGTATTCAAACCCTCGGCATGGGCAGCATGGACACGCAGCTGGTGCGTGCGCCCGGTAACGGGATAGAAGCGTATGCGTGTGCGGCCGTCAGCGTAGCCCTCAACCTCATATATAGTATGCGCTGCGCGGCCATCCTCGGCTACCATCTGGCGGGGGCGATTTTCATAATCGAGCTTTAAGGGCAGGCGTATTTCACCTCTCTTTTCAGCCACAACGCCCTCAAGCAGCGCCACATAGCTCTTCTTGACCGTGCGCGATATAAACTGCTTTTGCAGCGCCTCGTGCGCCACCTTATGCTTTGCAATAACAAGTATACCCGATGTTGATTGGTCGAGACGGTGCACAATCATCGCCTCAGGGTATCGCTCCTCGGCCCACTCCTGGGCAGAGCGCACACCCGACTTACCCTTCACCGAGAGCATGCCACTCGGCTTGTCGATAACCACAATATCATTATCCTCCCACACCACCTTTGGCTCGGGAGGCGCAATCTCCATCAGCGGATTGGGCTCGACAGCGAGTCCCACGAGCATATGCTCCAAAATAGGCTTGCACTTGCCATTGCACGCGGGGTAGAATAGTCCATGTTGGCGCACCTCACCCTTAGGCGACTCGCCCCACCAGAACTCCGCCATAGCGACGGGACGCATGCCCATCTTAAAGGCGTACTGCAACAGTTTGGGCGCTGCGCACTCTCCCGCACCCGCGGGTGGCACTTGCTGCGCCGTGGGGGCAAACAGATCGCAGAGATCACGCTCCACACCTTCTGCATTGAGCATCTTAAACTCACGGAATATCATTGTCTGGAGCTCTGCCGAGCGCTGCTGACGCTCCGCCTTAAGCTCCTCTATTTCGGTTTGTAGTGTCGCAAGGTGTGCTGCCGCCTGCTCCACGCGCTCCTTTGCCGCGCGCTTTTCGCGCTGTGCCTCGGCATTCTCTCTCTGCGACGCAAGGATAAGCTCCTCCTCACTATACACACCCTCGGCACGTTGCTTACCGCGCAGCTCCTTACCCTCCTTCAGGCGCACCTTTATAGCCTTAAGCGTCGCCTCACACTCGCGTTCTGCATCATGAAGGCAGTTCTTTGCCGCGAGATACTCCTCGCTCGCCTCAAGCACCTTGATACGCTGATTTATCGCCGAAATCTCCGCCTCGCCACGCTTAAAGAAGTCCTCAGGGCGCAACATATCATATACCGCAGGAACGAAGTATTCATGGTCATTGCTACCCGCGAGATTACCAGAAAAGGCAGCCAGAAAGCCCAACTCGCCCTCGGCCTCGACAACCAATACGCCAAACATCTTACCCTTCGACAACTCCTCATGCCACTCCCTACGCGAGTCGAGGTATGCCTGCACCTCCTTGGCCGCGACCCTGCAGAGAGGGTGTGGCGTATAGTGGAATGGATAGGTAAAGAGTCGTGGCAACTCGATGTCCTCGACGTTAGATGTAAAGCGATGTAGCATAATCGGCGGTTATTTTATGCAAAGTTAGAAAGTTTCGCCACAAAAGCAAAAAGGGTTCGGCGCATGCCGAACTCTTACCTATATATTATTATGTCGTAACTCCTACAACTCCACCTTCCAGAGGCCATGTAGATTGCAGTACTCATAG
>JAFZGE010000148.1 GCA_017555545.1 Alistipes sp. | reverse complement strand
TTATGGCTAAGCACCAAGAATAGGATTGTATTATAGGCGAATTGTCCTTATCTTTGCTGACGATACGATTTTATTAACCTTAGGAGTATCAGGACTTGTGATAATCAAGAGTGAAAGGGGCGTAAAAAAGGGCGTAAAAAAAGTAAATCCCCTCCACACTGCTGTGTAGAAGGGATTTTAGAGGTCTGAAGCGGATTCGAACCGCTGTAAATGGTTTTGCAGACCACTGGCTAAGCCACTCACCCATCAGACCGTCTCTTTTAGTTGTCTCCAACCGAGGTGCAAAGATAGTGCTTTTTTATGAATCTGCAAATTTTTTCAAAGAAATTATCTCTAAATTTACATTTCTCTGCAAGATTCCTATTCTACGTGTAATGTAACGTTTGATGTCATAGTGCGTTTAGGCACGGATTTGTGGTCAGAAAGGGAGGGTGGTAACTGCAATGCCCAATTTGTTATCAGAGTGGTGCAGATGTGTCGCTGACATGAAAAAAGTCCGGATGGGTAGTACTTGGCGTACGTCCCATTCGGACTTTTGATTGAAGCGGCGCAGATGCACCGCTCTGATAACAAATCGTTACTCCCACTCAATTGTTGCTGGTGGCTTTGACGAGATATCGTAGACTACGCGGTTTACGCCACGTACCTTATTTATAATCTCGTTTGACAAGCGTGCGAGGATCTCGTAGGGGATGTGTACCCAGTCGGCTGTCATGCCGTCAGTAGACTGCACAGCACGCAATGCCACGCAGCGCTCGTAAGTACGCTCATCACCCATGACGCCTACAGACTGCACGGGCAACAAGATAGCACCTGCCTGCCAAATCTTGTCGTACCAGCCTGTCTCGCGCAATGTGTCAATATAGATCTTATCCACGTTCTGCAAGATCTCCACCTTCTCGCGTGTGATCTCGCCGAGGATACGGATAGCCAAACCTGGGCCTGGGAAGGGGTGACGGCTGATAAGGCGCTCGGGCATGCCCATAGAGCGACCTACGCGACGTACCTCATCCTTGAAGAGTAGGCGCAAAGGCTCAACAACCTTCAAACCCATCTTCTCTGGAAGACCACCCACGTTGTGGTGCGACTTGATGACAACGGCTGTGCCGTTCACCTGTGCAGACTCAACAACATCGGGGTAGATAGTACCCTGACCGAGCCACTTAACGCCCTGGAGCTGCTTTGCCTCAGCCTCGAATACCTCCACGAAGTCGCGGCCGATAATCTTACGCTTAGTCTCGGGGTCTGTAACACCAGCCAAGTCGCCGAGGAACTTCTCCGAAGCGTCTACACCCTTAACGTTGAGACCCATGCCGCGGTATGACTCGATAACCTCGGCAAACTCATCCTTACGCAAGAGGCCTGAGTCTACGAAGATACAGTAGAGGTTAGGACCGATAGCCTTGTGCAAGAGCAATGCAGCAACTGAAGAGTCCACGCCACCAGAGAGGCCGAGCACAACCTTGTCGTCGCCGAGCTTCTCCTGGAGCTCCTTAACGGTGCTCTCCACGAAGCCTGCGGGAGTCCACGAGCCTGAGCAGCCGCAGATGCCCTTCACGAAGTTCTCGATCATTGTGAAGCCCTCCTCAGAGTGGTATACCTCGGGGTGGAACTGAATGCCCCATGTCTGCTCACCCTCGATGCGGTAAGCTGCTACGGGAACATCCTCTGTTGAAGCGATGATGCTGTAGCCCTCAGGGATTGTGGTGATAGTATCGCCGTGTGACATCCACACCTGTGATGAGGGGCTGAGCTTCGCCATAAGTGGATCATCACCATTCTTTACTATCATGCGCGCGCGACCGTACTCGCGGCTGGGTGATGCCTCGACCTTACCTCCGAAGAAGTGGGCGAGGTACTGCGCACCGTAGCATACACCCAAGAGGGGTAGCTTACCCTTGATAGCATCAAGGTTGATGCGTGGAGCACCCTCCTCGCGTACAGAGCGTGGCGATCCCGACATCACAACACCCTTGATCGACTCGTCGAGCGCGGGGACGTTGTTGAAGGGGTGGATTTCGCAATATACCTGCATCTCGCGAATGCGTCGCGCGATGAGCTGCGTGTACTGCGATCCAAAATCGATGATTAAAATCTTCTCTGTCATATACCTTTGTTAATATCTTATCTCTTTCTCTCCATTTGTTGTGATAAGATGCCATCTGCGCCATCTGCCTTGCCTGCCAAATGCTCATTTACGCTTCAGTAAACTCCGCTTTGTCAGTCTGCGAGCATCTGTCACATCTAACATCTTCTGACAACAAACCATTTACCTCGGCGGAATTACTCGCCGCGAGAGTAGTTAGGTGTCTCGCTGGTAATAGTAATATCGTGGGGGTGGTTCTCCGTTACACCGCTCGCTGTGATGCGGATGAAACGAGCTGTCTGCAATGTGTCGATATCCTTAGCGCCGCAGTAGCCCATACCCGCGCGAATACCACCTACGAGCTGGTAAACAGTCTCCGCAAGCTTACCCTTGAAAGGTACGCGACCTACGATACCCTCGGGTACGAGCTTCATGACGTTAACCTCGCCCTTTTGGAAGTAGCGGTCTGCCGAACCAGCCTTCATAGCATCGATTGAACCCATGCCACGGTATGCCTTGAACTTACGGCCGTTGTAGATGATAGTCTCGCCGGGAGACTCCTCAGTACCTGCGAACATAGAACCTACCATTACGCAGTTGCCGCCAGCAGCCAATGCCTTCACGATATCGCCCGAGTAGCGCAAGCCACCGTCAGCGATGATGGGCACACCTGCCTTCTTAGCCTCTGTCGAAGCGTCGTAGATAGCCGAGAGCTGGGGAACGCCAACACCCGCGATGATACGTGTAGTACAGATTGAACCTGGGCCGATACCAACCTTGATGCCGTCTGCGCCATTCTCGATGAGGTACTTCGCAGCCTCAGCAGTTGCGATGTTACCCACAACAACGTCGAGGTGGGGGAATGTCTCCTTAATCTTGCGGAGGAGATTCACAACACCCTTAGTGTGGCCGTGTGCCGAGTCGAGGACTACAGCGTCCACCTCCTCAGCTACGAGTGCCGATACGCGGTCCATAGCGTCGGGAGTGATACCCACGCCCGCAGCTACGCGGAGGCGACCCTTAGCATCCTTACAAGCGTTGGGGTTATCCTTGAGCTTAGTGATATCGCGGTAGGTGATGAGGCCTACGAGCTTGCCATTGTCGTCAACAACGGGGAGCTTCTCGATCTTGTTTGCGAGGAGCACCTCTGCCGCACTCTTAAGGTCTGTCTCGTGAGTTGTCACGATGTTCTCCTTAGTCATCACCTCCTCGATCTTGCGATCCATGTCGCTCTGGAAGCGGAGGTCGCGGTTTGTTACGATGCCGATGAGCATGCCCTTGTCGTCAACAACGGGGATGCCACCGATCTTATTCTCCTGCATGAGTGCCAATGCGTCGCCCACGGTGTTATCCTTAAGGATAGTCACGGGGTCGTAGATCATGCCGCTCTCTGCGCGCTTGACACGGCGCACGTGTGCGGCCTGTGCAGCGATAGACATGTTCTTGTGGATAACGCCGATACCGCCCTCGCGTGCCAAAGCAATCGCCAAGTTAGCCTCGGTTACGGTGTCCATAGCGGCAGACACAATGGGGATGTTTAGTTTGATATTGCGAGAGAAGCGACCCTCGGTCGACACTTCGCGAGGTAGAACCTCAGAATAGGCAGGTACGAGCAACACATCGTCGAATGTGAGACCTGTTGTCTGTACTCTTTCATCTAAAAATGACATAGCAATCAGTTTTTTTATGACTGCCACACCGCATAAAAAAGAGTGCAACAGTCTTCTTGTTCATGTTGCGCACAAAATTAATGAAAAAATCTCACTCAAACAATAGGCGTGCGTTATTTTTTTAACAAAAGTTATGCTCTTTTCATTCAGACAATAAAAATAGGGCTGTCCGAACGTGTCGAACAGCCCCAGATATTAAGCGAGGTTTACGCTTACTCCTTGATGTTAGGAAGCTCCAAGCCGTAGCCCTTGCGCTTGTCCTCGATCTTGAGCCAGAAGCCGAACAAGAGAGCCAATACGCCGAACGATACGAACAACAACATTGTTGCTGTGTAGTCGTAACGTGGGCTGTCGGGGTAGTTCTTCTGCTCCTTCTCAACCTTCAATGCCTCGAGCTGTGCTACAGCGATCTCGTAGTTGAAGTCGTTGCTGATACCCTGTGCAGCCTTCTCCTTGTTCAACTTGTCGAGCTCCTGCTGACACTTAGCGATGTCGAAGCCCTCGGGAAGTGTGCGAACAACCTCCTGCTCAGCTGCTACCTCCTCAGTAGCCTCAACAGCCTCAGTTGCCTCAACCTCAGTCTCAACAGCCTCTGCCTCTACTGTAGCCTCAGCAGCCTTAGCAGCCTCAAGCTCGTTGAAGAGCTCGATGTCAGCCTCATGAGCCTTGATGTTGGCGATGTACTCAACCTTTGCCTGGAGAGTCTCGATCTGGTTCTTGTTCTGGAATGCGTCAGAAACGCCAGGGTTAGTAGAGTTCAATACGATACCGATGATGTATGGAACAAGGCACAAACCTACGTTCTGAACCCAGAAGATGAGCGAGTATGCAGAACCCAAGTAACGCTCAGGCATGAGCTTGGGTACTGAAGGCCACAACGCTGCGGGAACCAATGAGAATGATACGCCAAGAACTACGATTGCTGCGTATGCGAGCAACAAGTTGGGGTGCTGTGGCAATACCAACGCGAATACGAGGTGGCAAGAGATCATAAGGATAGCACCCAAGATGAGCATTGTTGCACCCTTACCGCGCTTGTCGAGGAAACCACCGAGGAATGGTGTGATAAGAGCAGCACCGATGGGGAACCAACGGAAGATGCTTGCCGCCTCCTCAGCTGTAAGGTTAAGGTTGTTCTCGAACATGTTTACAGCATACTTCTGGAATGGGAAGATTGCAGAGTAGTAGAGCACGCAGAGCAATGCAACCAACCAGAAGATCTTGCTTGAGAGGATTACCTTAACGTCGCTAATCTTGAACTCCTCCTCGCCTGAAACCTCCTCAGCCTCACCTGCAGCTGCGAGCTGCTTGTCGAACTTCTTGTCCATAACGTTGAACACCAAGAAACACAAGAGACCTACGATGAGAAGTACTGTGCAGAGGAATACGGGCTTAACTACGCTTGTGGGGATGAATGCGAACATCTCAGAGTTTGCCACAGCGGGAGACATTGTGAAGATTGCGAACACGCCGATACGTGCGATAGCCATCTCAAGACCCATAGCCATAGCCATCTCCTTACCCTTGAACCACTTAGCGATAGCGCGTGATACGGTGATACCCGCCATCTCGCAACCGCAACCGAAGATCATGAAGCCCAAGCATGCCAAGAGTGCTGTGCCAGGAAGGTTCATTACCTGCCAGCTGGTGAGTGTAGCCTCGAGGTTTGAGCCTACGAACCAGTCGCTAACGGCGTAGAACTTGATAACGGCACCGATAACCATCAAAGATGCTGAGAGGGTACCTGTGAAGCGGATGCCCATCTTGTCGAGGATGATACCTGCGATGATGAGGAAGCCGAAGACGTTAAGAAGGTACTCCGAAGAGCCGTATGCACCAAAAACGTCGGGTGACCAACTACGCTGACCCTCAATGAGGCTCTGCAATGGTGACATCATGTCCACGAACATGTAGGCGAAGAACATCATCAACGAGATGAGGATCACCGCCGCCCAGCGTACAAACGCCGAGTCGTTTAGTTTGCGTTGAATTGTTTGAGTCATAATAACTTTGTTTAGGTTTATAAAATTGTTTGTTTGTTAGTTTCGTGTTAGTTGTGCTCCGCGATGCGGAACTGGCGGAGGATATCGTATGCCGAGGCTATGCCCAACTCTCCCGCCTTCGAGAGGTCCATGCAGCCCTTGCGCGTATCCTTCATAAATATCTGCACCAAGCCACGGTTGTAGTACGCTTCGCCGAGGTTGGGGTTGAGTTCTATGGCCTTAGTGTAGTCATCGTAGGCCTCGGGGAGCTTGCCCGAGATGGCCATGAGGTTACCGCGGTTGTAGTACGCCTCAGCAAGGTCGGGGTAGAGCTTTATCGCCTTGTTCATATCCTCGATGGCCTCGTCATAGCTATAGGTGCGTGTGCCGCTGTTGTGCAGACGCTTCGCAGGGTCTGAGTCGAAAGATATGGTCTGGTATGAGTTGTCTATCGACGATATGAAGTCTATCATCTCGGCGCGTGTCGTTGCGCGGTTGATGTAGAGGAATGGGTTCGAGGGGTTGAGGTGTATAGCCTCGGTGTAGCTATTCACAGCGTTGGTGTACTGCTTAATCAGCGACTGACTAATACCGCGCTCGAAGTGCATAATCCACGTGGGCTCGCTTGTCTCGTGTATTACTGTGGCAAGGCGGCGGTCGATGGCGATGAGTGTGTCGGCGTCGATGTTCGTAGCGCGACAGTCGAAGCGCATGCGGTCGTTCGCAACTTTAGTACGGAAGTCCTTGATGCGCTGCGTGTCGAAACGCTTAGCACGGCGGTCTACAACCACGGTGTCGGCCTCGAGAAGCGTGAAGCGGAACATCGGGATAAGCATCAAGTCATCCTCGCCCGAAGATATCGAAGCGATGCGCTCGAAGTTGCGCTCCATAAGTTTGCTCTCGAACGATAGGAGCTGGTCGAAGCGTTGTGCCGTATCGGCATAGATGGAGTATGTGGAGTCCTTGAGGCGTGAACGATACTCTGCAATCTTACGTTGTGCAGTGCGCTCATCGCTCTCTGCACCACGCACATCGCGCTGTGAACGACGCAGGATGCTACGTCCGAGGTAGGCATTCGCAAAATCGGGGTATAGTTCTATGGCGCGTGTGTAGTCGGCAATGGCGGCGTTTATGTCGCCCAACTGAATGTGCAACTGCGCACGGTTGTAGTACACCAAGACATTATTGGGTGAGTAGTGTGCTACGCTATTGAAATCCTCCAATGCACGGTTATAGTCGCCAATCTCGGTGCGCACTATGGCGCGGTTGAAGTATCCGAGCGAGCTTGTTGAGTCGAGCTCCAAGACGCGGTCGAAGTCGCTTAACGAAAGCATGGGGCGGTGCATATAACTGTGTACCAAGGCGCGATTAAAGAAACCAGGGATATAGCTGCTGTCGCACTCTACAGCTTTATCGAAGTCGGTGCATGCCTCCTCGTAGCGCTTTTGCTCCATAAGGAGTGAGCCACGACGGTTATAGCCATCGGGGTCTTCGCGGTTGGTGCTGATGGCAAGATTGAAATTCTCGTATGCCTTAATCGTATCCTTGAGGTAGAGGTAACTTGTGCCGCGGTTGAGGTATGCCGCCACATGGCGCTTCTCGAAGCGTATATAGCGGTCGAAGTCGGCGATGGCATCCTTGAACTGCTGGTTTAGAAGGAGTGTGACACCACGGCTATAGTATGGGTCGGCGAGGTCGGGGCGCAGCTCTATGGCCTGCTCGAAGTCGTTGAGCGCGTCATCATAGTTACCAAGGCGTGAGCGTGTGATAGCACGATAGTAGAAGGCCCCCGTGAACACTGGGTTTAGCTCCACGGCCTTTGTGAAGTCGGCATCGGCGCCCAATAGGTCATCCATGTTGTACTTGGCGATGCCACGCAGGAAGTAGGCATCGAAGTCCTTGGAGTCGTGGCGTAGTAGCACGTTGAGCACCTCGATAGCCTCGGGGTAGTCGTTCTGCACCATGCGCTGCTGTCCCATCCAGTAGATATAGTTACGGTTGTACTGCGCCTCCACCCTCTGGGGTAGCGCGCAGACAACTGCAATAACAGCGATTATGATTGCTAACAACCTTCTCATTGTGGTTCCTACTTGCCCTGAAAACGTCTGAATATCGCCTTTTATTGCCCTTTAGTCGAGCTCGTAGCCGAAGCGCTTGAGCTGATTGTCGTTGTTTCTCCAATCCTCGTTCACCTTGACGTAGAGCTCAAGGAACACCTTCTTGCCGAGGAATGCCTCGAG
>JAFZGE010000147.1 GCA_017555545.1 Alistipes sp. | reverse complement strand
ATGTCTGCCACCTTGCTCACGGGCTCGGCCTGCCATGCCTCGTGTATGTCGGTTGTTATGCGTAGCCCATAGCGGCTCTTCACTTCGGCAAGCATCTTTAGACCTTGCTCCATGCCCACACCGCGATACGAATGTATAGATGTGCGATTTGCCTTGTCGAATGATGCCTTAAGTATGATGTCGGTGTCGAGCGTAGCGTTAATCTGGGCAATGTGGCGTGCTACCTCATCGAGCACATCGTTGGGTTCGATGACGCAGGGACCTGCTATGATTGTTGGTATACTCATTTTAGGCAAAAAGGTTGTAGTTTTATAACTATTCGAGGAGTCTTTCGGCACGTGTCAAATCCTCGGGGGTGTCTATGCCTATCGTTGCAAATGGTGTCTCAGCAACGCTGATATGATAGCCATTCTCCAGCCAGCGCAACTGCTCTAGTTTCTCGGTCTGCTCAAGTGGGGTAGTCTCAAGCTTTGTTATCGCTCTAAGCACATCGGGACGGAAGGCGTATATGCCGAGGTGTTTAAGGTATGTGTGGTGCTTTAGCCATTCGGCACTATCTACGTCACGCTTGTAGGGTATGGCGCTACGCGAAAAGTAGAGGGCGCGACCCTTACGGTCGGTCACCACCTTCACGTTGTTGGGGTTGAGTAACGCCTCAATGCCATCCTCTTCGGTGATGGGATTTGCAAGCGTCGCAATCTCGGTTGCGGGATCATCGAAGCATGCCAATAGCGCCTCTATATGCTCCCTACGGATGAAGGGCTCATCGCCCTGCACGTTGACCACGATGTCGTAGTCGCCACCCATCTTTTCGAGTGCCTCGGCGCAGCGGTCTGTGCCTGAGCGGTGCTCCGTGGAGGTCATAACAGCCCTGCCACCAAAGTGCTCCACCTCCTCGGCGATGCGAATGTCATCTGTTGCTACTACCACATGCTCCACCACGGCGTGTACTGCTTCGTATACTCGCTCGATGATACTCTTACGGCCAAGCTTTTGTAGGGGCTTGGCCGGGAGTCGTGTCGAAGAGTAGCGTGCTGGTATGATGGCTGCAACTCTCATGTTATACTATTTTAGCGCAAGGCGCAATACCTCATCATTGGTGTTCACGAAGTGGAAGGTGAGACCCTCGAGGTACTCGGGCTTGATCTCCTCGATATCCTTGCGGTTCTCCTCCGAGAGGATGAGTTCCTGGATGCCTGCGCGCTTTGCTGCGAGAATCTTCTCGCGGATGCCACCCACGGCTGTTACGCGGCCACGGAGTGTTGTCTCGCCAGTCATCGCAATGCGCTCCTTAACCTCGCGACCTGTGTATGTTGAGGTGATTGATGTCACCATTGTGATACCTGCCGAGGGACCATCCTTGGGCACTGCACCCTCTGGAACGTGGATGTTGAGATCCCACTCCTCGAACATCTTGCGGTCGATGCCGAGCTCTGCGTGGTGTGCCATAACCCACTCGTGGGCGATGGTTGCAGACTCCTTCATCACGTCGCCAAGGTTGCCTGTAAGGTTAATCTTACCCTTACCAGGCGTGAGGATAGACTCGATGTAGAGGATGTCGCCACCCACCTCAGTCCATGCAAGACCCGTAACTACGCCACGCATGCCGGCGATGTCGTAACGGTCGTTGCGGAACTTGGGCTTGCCGAGCATGGGCTCAATCTGCTCCTTGCCTACAACGGGTGTGTACTCCTCCTCGAAGGCCACAGCCTTGGCACGGTTACGCGCCATCTTCGCTACCATCTTATCGAGAGTACGTACGCCCGACTCGCGAGTGTAGTCTTCGATGACCTGTACTATAGCCTCATCGGTGATGTTGAACTGCTCCTCGGTGATGCCGTGAGCCTCGCGCTGCTTGCGTATAAGGTGCTCGCGTGCAATCTGCACCTTGTCCTCGAGGATGTAACCAGGGATGTTGATCATCTCCATACGGTCACGAAGTGCCGATGATATGTTGTTTACGTTGTTTGCCGTAGCGATAAAGAGCACCTTCGAGAGGTCATACTCCGTATCGAGGTAGTTATCGTGGAATGTGGTGTTCTGTTCGGGGTCGAGTACCTCCAAGAGTGCACTTGAGGGGTCGCCATGGTTTGAGCGCGATACCTTGTCAACCTCATCGAGGATGATTACGGGGTTCGAAGCACCACAACGCTTGATGGTCTCGATGATACGGCCAGGCATAGCACCGATGTATGTGCGGCGGTGACCACGAATCTCAGACTCATCGTGCAAGCCACCGAGTGAGATGCGACCGAACTTACGACCAAGAGCCTCGGCTACAGACTTGCCGAGCGATGTCTTACCAACTCCTGGAGGGCCATAGAGGCAGAGGATGGGGGATTTGAGGTCGCCCTTGAGTTTGATTACGGCGAGGTGCTCCAACAAGCGCTCCTTAACCTCGTCGAGACCGAAGTGATCCTTGTCCAACTGCTCGCGCACGGCCTTAAGGTCGAGGCGATCCTCAGTCATCTCGTTCCATGGAAGGTCGAGCATGAGCTGCAAATAGTTGAGCTGTACAGAGTACTCGGCGATAGAGGGGTTCAAGCGCTCGAGTTTTGCTACCTCCTTGTCGAAGAGGGCAGCCGTAGCCTCCGACCACTTTTTCTTCTTGGCCTCCTCGCGCAAGCGCTCGATGTCGGCATCTACGCTGTCACCCAACTCCTCCTGAATAACACGCACCTGCTGCTGGAGATAGTAGTCGCGCTGCTGCTTGTCGATATCTTGCTTTACGCGGTTCTGTATGTCGTTCTTGATCTCTGCAAGCTGCTGCTCACGCACCAAGATCTCGAGCAAACGGCGTGCACGTGCCAAGAGGCCTGGTGCCTCGAGCAAGTGCTGACGGTCATCATCCGATAGATCCATGTTTGTGCAGATGAAGTTGATCATCGCACGGCTAGAATCGAGGTTCTTGATTGCGAATGCCGCCTCCTTGGGCATTGCTGAAGAGATGTCGATAATGTTGAGTGTCACCTCCTTGATTGACTCCACGAGGGCTGTGAACTCCACGTTCTTGGGGTCGGGAGTAGAGTCCTGAATGGGTGTTACGTTAGCCTTGAAGTATGGCTGAGTCATGGTGTACTCGCCAATCTCAATCTTGTCCAATCCTGCAAGGATGACTGTGAGGTTGCCATTGGGCATATCGAGGATCTTGAGAATGCGTGCCGATGTACCAATCTTGTGCATATCATCGGGCTGGGGATCCTCAATCTCGCTATCTACCTGCAATACTGCACCGAGGATGCCACCCTCAGCATCTACGGCACGTACAAGTGCGATAGACTTGGGGCGACCAACGGTGATGGGTGTTACCGAGCCAGGGAAAATAACCGAGCTGCGGAGTGTAAGGATGGGCAAGACCTCGGGAATCTTGACATCCTCGATAGTGTCATCGCCACCCGAGATGATGGGAATGACCTGGTGTTTGCCATCGAAGAGTTCGGGCGTTAAGCCCATCTCATCAAATTCGTTCTTCTTGTTCTTCATATTTAGTTCTAATTTTCAATTCTTTATGATGCTATCACCGTGCCAATGGGGCACTATGATACATAGTTACACAATATAACGCGACAAAAATAGGATTTATTTCATAGAAATAATAGCCTTTAATCGTAATGTTTGTAACAATTTATTGACAATGTGACGCAAAAACGAAAACGAGACCACATCGCTGCAGTCTCGTTCTCATATAGTTTGTGCTATTCTAAATGTGCTTGTCTCCCGTTGCGAAGCGCACCTCCTCGATGTAGCTCTTGATGTTTTGCTCATCGCTCATGGGGCATATAAGCAACGCATCCTCCGTATCCACAACGATGTAATCCTTGAGGCCGTTCACCACCGCAACCTTATCTTTTGGAAGATTGATAAGCGTGTTGCGGGTGTTGTAGACGTAGACCTGCTGCTGATCGTAGGCATTAGCGTAGCGATCCTTGCGCAAGTTCTGATACACCGAGCCCCATGTGCCTACGTCGCTCCAACCGAAGTTGCCGCTAATGACGTAGACATTGTCTGCCATCTCCATGATGCCGTAGTCGATGCTTATGGGTCGACACTCCGAGAAAATATGCTTTATCGCCTCGCTCTCTGCGGGTGTGCCCAACTTATCTGCTGCCGCAGCAAAGAGATTGTTGTGCTCGGGGAGGTGTTTTTCGAAGGCGTTTATGATATCCTGAAGCTTCCAGATGAAGATTCCCGAGTTCCATAAAAATTCGCCACACTCCAAAAATGCCTCTGCCATTTCGCGGTTGGGTTTCTCGGTGAAACACTTAACCTTGCAGATGTTATTTTCGTTGGTACGCTGGATATATCCATAGCCTGTTTCGGGGCGAGTAGGCGTGATGCCGATAGTCATCAATGCACTCTTGTTGGTGATGAAGTCTAGCGCCTTGCCGATGATTGATAAGAACTCATTCTCGTTGAGTATCAGGTGGTCTGCTGGTGTTACAATCATCTCGGCATCGGGATTGATATTGCGCAGTGTGTACGCAGCATATGCGATGCAGGGTGCTGTATTACGACCTATAGGTTCGCAGAGAATCTGCTCCTCTCTGAGTTCGGGGATATGCTCCATGACCAACTCCTTGTAACGATTGTTTGTCACGACGAGGAAGTTCTCTTTTGGAACAATATTGTTAAATCTTTCGTATGTATGTCTAATGAACGACTTGCCTGTTCCGAGGATGTCTAAAAACTGCTTCGGACAGCTCTGTCGGCTCATT
>JAFZGE010000146.1 GCA_017555545.1 Alistipes sp. | reverse complement strand
TGACTCGATCTGCGCTGCAGAAGTTGCCTGACGGCGAACGTGGTTCTGGTAGAGAGTCTCCTGGAATGCCTTACCCATGAGGTAACCTGGATCAGCCTCCATGTTACGGAAGTAAGGAACGTACATATTCTTCAAGTTCTGGAGGTCAGTCTCATCGAAGCGAGGAGCTGTGAAGTTGAGGTACATGAGCTGAGGATAGTCTCGATATCCTTAGGAGAACCACCTGCGTTTACGCCGTGCTCGTATGCGCTAACACCTACTGAAGCGTATGCGCTCTTACCTGAGAGCTGCTTAGCGAGCTCAGTAGCAGAGAACTTGCTGATACCAGAGTGCTGCATAACCATTGGAAGGTAGTCACCGTGGAAGTACTCAGCGTCGTTCAACATAGACTTACCACCCTTAGCAGAGCCAGAGATGATAACCTCATCAGCCTTCAATGTAGAGGGGCGAACAACAACCTTGATACCGTTCTTCAAAGTCCACTCAGTGTAGCCGAGTGAGTCGTTAGTAGCTGTAGCCTTAACCTTTGAACCCTTAAGCTTGAGTGCGGGGTTGAGAAGAGGCTCGATAACTGTGTTATCCTCGAAAGGTGCGATCTCTGAAGCCTCAACCTCAGCCCTGATAGCCAAGAGCTGCTCCTCAGTAGGAATCTCTACGCCCTCCTTCTTGGGTGAGCGAGCGAGGATTACGAGGTTCTTGTTAGGAGTTGCCATCTGTGCATACGCCTCGTTGATCTGCTCAACTGTGAGGCTGTTGATGAACATCTGGTCGATCTGCCACTCAGTCTCAGCATCCATCATAGGAGTACCCTTTGCATAGTTGTCGAGGTAGCGCTGTGCATACTCAGCGTTCTTCACGTCGTTACGGTTTGTGTACTGACGCTCAGACCAGCGGAGAACCTCCTGCTTAGCACGCTTGAACTCACCTGCTGTGAAGCCGTAGCGACGCATACGCTCCATCTCTGTGTACATAGCGCGGAAAGCATCGTCGATGCGGCCCTCGTGAGCTGTTGCAGAGAACATTGTAGACTCCATTGTGGGGCAGATACCGATGCTACCCTCAGACATACCACCACCGAGGAATGGAGCATCAGCAGCCTGTGCGATCTCCTCGAAGCGCTCGTTCATCATGATAGTTACGAATGACTGAATAAGGTCATATGAGTAACCAATGATAGTGTTGTTGAACTCCTTGGGAAGCGCCTCGCGGCGTGCGAACATCATAACGCTTGACTGAGTCATCTCGGGATCAGAGAAGATAGATACGATAGGCTCCTCAGTAGCGGGAACATAGTGCATAACCTTCTGTGCAGCATCTGCGGGTGATGCAGGAATGTCAGCCATAAGAGCAACGATCTTTGACTCGATCTGGTCAACGTCGATATCACCAACGATTACAAGAGCCTGCAACTCAGGACGGTACCACTTCTTGTAGAAGTTAACCAATGCCTGCTGGTCGAAAGACTTCAAACCATCGAGGTAACCGATAAGGTTACGGTGCTCGTAGAGTGAACCCTTGAAGAGGTTGCGAATCATGTCGTTCTGTGCACGGAGGCCAGCGCCATCACGTGTACGGAGCTCCTCCATGATAACGCCACGCTCAGAGTCAATCTCCTCAGTCTGCAAAGCGATAAACTGTGACCAGTCGTGGAGGATAAGGAGAGCCAAGTCTACGTTAGCCTCGTTAACGGGAAGGTCCATCACCATGTACTGTGTGCAGTCCCATGAAGTGAAGGCGTTAAGGTTGTTACCAAACTGAACACCGATAGTCTCGAGCTTGTTGATAAGATCCTTGTCGGGAAGGTTCTTAGTACCGTTGAAGGCCATGTGCTCGAGGAAGTGAGCAAGACCCTGCTGGTCATCATCCTCCTGGATAGCACCTACGTCGTGGTAGATGTAGAAGCTAGCCTGACCCTTAGGCTTCTCGTTGTGACGGATGTAGTAGGTCATGCCGTTGTCGAGCTTACCTACGCGTACATCAGGATCGAGAGGCAACTGCATCTCTGAAGGATCCTGCGCACAGATAGTCGTAACACCAATAAAGAGGGCTACGAGTGCAAAAAACATTTTTTTCATAAAAAAATTATTAAGTTAAGTTTATAATTTTCTCTCTGTCTAGCTTAGAGTATCACCACTATTGTGGATAATAATCCACGCAAATATACTATTTTTTGGCTAAACTGATACTTTATATATATAATTTTTTCTGATTGCGATATAGGTTTTCCTCTATAACAGAGCAAAATTCGCCCTTTTACCCAATAAATTAACGCATCGAACAGGGTAATTATTTTATAATTTCGTATATTTGCACTACTAATATTAATGAACCATGGCAGAGATTACAACATATAAATACCATGTTGAGCCTCAGGATGTAGACTTCACACTACGCGCCTCGGCGGCCTCAATTATTAACTATATGCTCAATGTTGCTGGTCGCGATGCCCACAACAAGGGCTTTGGCGTAGATGTGCTTCAGGGCAACTCATTTACGTGGGTTCTATCACGCCTCGCAGTAGAGATTAAGCACCAGCCCGAGCAGTACTCCGACATCGAGGTGGATACATGGGTTAACGAGTTTAACCGCCTCACTACCACTCGTAACTTCCGTCTACACAAAGGCGAGAAGGTGCAGTCGGAGTGTGTATCGCAGTGGTGCGCAATCGACATTGAGAAGCGTCAGGCTGTTGACCTCAACATCTTCAAGGATATCTATGGTCGCGCCTTGGTAGATGAGCCATCTCCCATCGCTGCCCCCGCACGCTTGCGTGGCATTACACCCTCGTCAACGATGTCGCGCCCCGTGGTATACAGCGATATCGACTTCAACCGACACGTCAACACCTTGCGCTACGTAGACCTTCTTTTTGATGCTATGCCATTGGAGCTTATCGAGAAGAACAAGGGCATGCGTCTCGACATCCACTTTATCGCCGAGGCGGTATATGGCGACACCCTCACCGTGGGCTATACCACCGAGGAGAACGTATGGCAGTTTGAGATTTCAGCAAACGGCGATAAGGTTCTCTGCCGCGCACGTATAGAGTTGACAATGTAAGAATTACAGCAGAGTGAAGGAGCGATTAAAGATAGCCATCGTAGGCCCCGCGCACCCATACCGCGGAGGCTTGGCATCCATCATGGAGACCATGGCGCGCGAGTATCAGTCGCGCGGCTACGGGGTGCATATCCTCACCTTCACACTTCAATACCCCTCGTTGCTCTTCCCTGGCAAGAGCCAGACGGTAGATACCCCACCCCCCGCCGACCTCGATATTCGTCGCAGGGTGTCGACCGTAAACCCCTTCTCGTGGTGGAGCGTAGGTCGCGAGCTCTGCAAAATGCAGCCCGACATCGTGCTTATGAAGTATTGGACGCCCTTTATGGCGCCATGCTTCGGCACTATAGCGCGCCTTGCACGCAAGAATAAGCGCACGAAGGTTATCTGCCAGATTGATAACGTCGAGCCACACGAGCATCACATCACCGACAAACCATTCAACCGCTACTACCTACGTTCGGTAGATGGCTTTATCTATATGTCGGAGCAGGTACACGAGGAGCTAAAGGCTTATACATCAGCACCTATGCGCTTCTCGCCACACCCCATGTTTGAGCATTTCGGCACACGCGTAGAGCGCAATGAGGCGTGCGCAAAGTTGGGTCTCGACCCTACCAAGCGATATGCTATGTTCTTCGGATTGATACGCGACTATAAAGGTTTAGACACCTTGCTCGATGCCTGGAGTGAGTTTAGACGCAAGGGGATAAAATTACTTGTTGCGGGCGAGTTCTACGCATCAAGGGATAAATATATCGCTCATATCGAGCGACTTGGTCTGAAGGATGAGGTTATTTTGCACGACTTCTTCGTGCCCGACAGCGATGTGCGCTACTACTTCTCGGCGGCAGACTGTGTGGTGCTACCATATAAGACCGCAACGCAGAGTGGCGTGACACAGATTTGCTATAACTTCTGCACCCCCGTTATCGTTACGCGCGTGGGTGGCTTAGCCGAGATTGTGCCTGATGGCAAAGTGGGATATGTCTGCGAACCAACAGCTGATGGTGTACGCGATGCCCTGGAGCGCATCTTTGAGGGCGACCGCATAGCGGAATTTGCCCACAACATGATTGAGGAGCGCAAACGCTTCTCGTGGAACACGATGTGTGATGAGATTGAGGCGGTATACCACTCGTTAGCCGAGTAGGAAGCGCATCGTATCCACCCCATCGGCATAGTCCATAAGCGCGGGATACTGCGCACGACCCAAGGGCTGCGAGCCCTCAATTCCCATGTTTGATACTACACACTGAATATGCTCGGCATTGCTATTTAGCCACGCCTTAACACTCTCTATATCTGCATATTCGCGAATTGTAACAACAGCCAACGACTGGGCGAAATCCTCACCTCGGCGCATGATGAACGCCCCAGCATCCCATAACTCAGCACCCTCAATCGTAAGCGTAGCACGCATAGCCTGAACATTGCGCTTTAGCTTCGCATTCTCAGCCACGCCACGCTCAAAAGCGGGAACATAACCCTGTGGCACAAAGAGCATCGACACCGAACGGCATCCGAGACCCGAGTAAGCAGTGATATCGTTATAAAGCGCACGCAAATCCTCGGCACTCTCCCTACCACTAAGCACAGCGACCGAATGACGGCTGCCACGCAAGAGTGTGCGTGTGCCCGCAAAGTGCTCACGGAAGTAGACATTGGCATCATCACCACCCGTAGCAATAGCCATATCGTAAGCCGCATCAGCTGAGTAGTCGCATATTGCAATATTAGGGTCTATATCTCGCAGTTGATCAACGACATAACGCATCAAAACGCTATCCTTGCTCGATGGCTTCAAGTGGCATTCATGACCCGCAGCGAGCACGCAGAGCAGATCAAAGAAACCAACCAAGGGAATATTGCCCGCCATAATAACTGCAACACGCTTAGACAGAGTGCCTCTTGTATAGTTTTTGAGCCAATTCTCCAACTTCGTACGGTCAAGCATCTCAACTCGAATAGCCTCCACAGCACGCAGAATATCCACGCGCGTAAACCAGCCATTGGCAGCGATAGCCTCCTCCATAATACGGTTGCTATTTTCATCGCTACCAAAGTGCGTAAGTCGCTCACCAAGAGCTGAGAATATGTCTACGATATGCTTCATTATTACAATATTTTGAGTGCGATAGCGGCACACGCCTCGGCATCAGCGAGGGCATGGTGGTGCGCCGAAAGTTCGTATCCACACGCCGAAGCCACGGTGGGCAGGCGGTGGTTGGGGAGACTCTTACCAAAGACCTTGCGCGCGGTGCTACAAGTGCAATGGAAGGTATATTCGGGGTAAGGCATGTTGTAGATCTCATGCACAGCCCTCAGGCAGCGCTGCTCGAAGGGTGCATTGTGCGCAACAAAGGGGAGACCCGCAAACATGGGCTGCAACTCGCGCCACACCATGGGAAAGCCCACCTGAAAGTCGGTATCGCGGCGTGTCATGCCGTGCACGCGCGTGTTGTGAAACGAGTAGTAGTTGGGCACGGGGCGCACAAGGCGATGCACACGGTGCTGCACCACACCCTCGCGCACAACAACAATGCCCACAGAGCAGATACTCGACGGGTCGCTATTGGCAGTCTCGAAGTCTATGGCAACAAAATCTCTCATGCTTACAGAGCCTCATAGTAGGCGATGGCGCTCTCGATGTGCGCAACCGAAGTACCATCCTTTATTATCACACACTTCTCGCTATCAAGGAGATAGAGTGAGGGGATAGCCTGCAAATTGTAGCTACGCGCCTCGGTGATTTTCATGCCCGAATCGTAACCGTTTATCCAGCTCGGAGGGATATCGCCGATATGGTCGCGCCAGGCAACGAGATCCTCATCGGGATACATCGCCAGCACCTCAACAACTCCCTTCTCCATCATCTCGTTGATAAGTGGCGAGGAGCTAATCTCCTCGATAATCTCGCGACACATGGGGCAACCAGGGTTCGAGAACATCAGTATGACATACTTCGCTTTGATGCCGTGCAAACTACCCGTCTTGCCACTGGCAAGGGTGTAAACAAAGTCATTCGCAACCTTTCCGATACGATTCTGGCGCGCAATCTCGAGATCCCACGCGGGGGCAATGCGGTCATACTCATCATAGAGTGGAGAGTCTACCAGTACCTCAAGAATTGGGATGTAGAGTTCATCGTTGCGCATTGGCGAGTTGGGGTCATGAAGCACACCCTCAGTGACATAGGCAAAGAAGTCTAGCATAGGTCGGCTCGCCTCAGCACGGTGCATAAGGGCTCTAAGGAGCGAATCGCACCTCTCGCGCTCCGCACCAATTTCTATATATGCGACATAGTCGGCAAAGGCCTGCATGACGCTCACGGTATCGTACTCGATGACGCGCTCGCCGCACTCGAAGTCGAAGCGATCCCAATAGCGGTCGATAGCCCCATTAAACTCCTCAATTGAGGCATAGCTGTAGATGTCGAAATCGGTCTCCACCTGACGTGTGCCTGGCTCGTAGCGCACAACGTCGGCATCATTGGCATCGCTCTTCTTGGTCTTAGCACCGCCACACGACACCAACAACACTACCAGAGTAAGAAGTATGTAGTATGTATGCTTCATCATATTAAAAATAAGGGGGTTATCCAACACGTATTGGACACCCCCACATTTATTAAAGTCCATTGCTGAGATAATTCGTTAGCGGCAGTAGATGCGCTATCATAACAACCAATTTGTTGTCAGAATAGTGCAGATACAACGCTCGGCGAAATTCGAGGCGATGTGCTGTACTTAGGCGTACTGCCCATTGACGAGATATTTCGTTAGCGGTAGTAGATGCGCTGTTATCACAACAAATTACATGCGCTCGGGAACGTTGATTCCCAAAAGCGACATCGCTGAACGAATTACGCGTGCCACCTCTGCCGCAAGCTTAAGGCGCAATGAGCGTACTGCCTCGTTCTCCTCCTTGAGGATTGAGTGGTCGTGATAGTAGCCATTGAACTGCTTAGCCAAGTCGTAGGCGTATGCTGCGATAAC
>JAFZGE010000145.1 GCA_017555545.1 Alistipes sp. | reverse complement strand
GTAACGGTAAGCGTACTGGTTCGGCTATGGTTAAGATCGCTATCGACCTCCTCCACGAGGGCCTTATCGACGAGAAGACAGCTATCCAGCGTTGCGAGCCCAATAAGCTCGACGAGCTTCTCCACCCCGTATTCGACAAGGCTGCTCTCAAGAGCGCTAAGGTGTTGACACGTGGTCTTCCCGCATCTCCCGGTGCTGCTACAGGTCAGATTGTGTTCTTCGCTGACGATGCAGCTAAATGGGCTGAGGATGGCAAGAACGTAATCATGGTTCGTATCGAGACATCTCCCGAGGACCTCGCAGGTATGGCTGTTGCTCAGGGTATCTTGACAGCACGTGGTGGTATGACTTCACACGCTGCCGTTGTTGCTCGTGGTATGGGTAAATGCTGCGTATCAGGTGCAGGTGCATTGAATATCGACTATAAGAACCGCACTGTTGAGGTTGACGGTATCGTATTGAAAGAGGGTGACTTCATCTCTTTGAACGGTACAACCGGTGAGATCTACAACGGTCAGGTTGAGACAAAGGCTGCTGAGCTTTCAGGCGACTTCGCCGAGTTGATGGCTCTCTGCGAGAAATATACTAAGCTCGTTGTACGTACCAACGCTGATACTCCCCACGATGCACAGGTTGCTCGCGACTTCGGTGCAGTAGGTATCGGTCTTTGCCGTACAGAGCACATGTTCTTCGAGGCTGAGAAGATTGTTGCTATGCGTGAGATGATCCTTTCTAAGGACGCTGAAGGTCGCAAGGCTGCTCTCGCTAAGCTGTTGCCCTACCAGAAGGCTGACTTCTATGGTATCTTCAAGGCAATGGACGGCTGTCCCGTTAACGTACGTCTTCTCGATCCCCCCTTGCACGAGTTCGTTCCCCACGATCAGAAGGGTCAGGAGGAGATGGCTGAGGCTATGGGCGTAACTGTTGAGTACATCAAGCAGCGCGTTGAGAGCCTTTGCGAGGCTAACCCCATGCTTGGTCACCGTGGTTGCCGCTTGGGTAACACATATCCCGAGATCACTGAGATGCAGACACGCGCTATCATCGGTGCTGCTGTTCAGTTGAAGAAGGAGGGTTACAACCCCATCCCCGAGATCATGGTTCCCCTCACCGGTATCCTCTACGAGTTCGAGGCACAGGAGAAGGTTATCCGCGAAACAGCTGCTGCTATCTTCGCTGAGGAAGGCGTAAGCGTTGATTTCCAGGTAGGTACAATGATTGAGATTCCTCGTGCTGCTCTTACAGCTAACCGCATCGCAAGCCGCGCCGAGTACTTCTCATTCGGTACAAACGACTTGACACAGATGACATTCGGTTACTCACGTGACGACATCGCTAGCTTCCTCCCCGTTTACTTGGAGAAGAAGATCTTGAAGGTTGACCCCTTCCAGGTACTCGACCAGAACGGTGTAGGTCAGCTCGTTGAGATGGCTGTTGAGCGTGGTCGTGCAGTACGTCCTGCACTCAAGTGCGGTATCTGTGGTGAGCACGGTGGTGAGCCTTCATCAGTTAAGTTCTGCCACAAGGTTGGTCTTAACTATGTTTCTTGTTCTCCCTTCCGCGTGCCTATCGCACGTTTGGCTGCGGCTCAGGCTGCTGTGGAGGAATAAACCTCTGAATGCTGATAATTAGTGAAATACGAGGCAAGGACTTGGAAAGCAGGTCCTTGCCTCGGTTCTTTTTACTCATACTCTGCATGTTATATATGCAGAATACGTAGTTAAAATGCCCTAATTTGTTGACTAAAATTTCAGGCCATGTTGACCAAACAAAATAAGCTGGTATCTGTAAAAACGAATATAATACCTATTTGTTGACCAGATTCTCAGTTGTTGTTGACCAGATTTTTAGACAAAGTTGACTAGAAAATTTTTGCTTACACATGTTTCTAATTGCTGATAAACAAATTTAAAAAAGTATTTAATCACTAATTAATTTATTATGGCAACGCTTAAACCTACAGTGAAATCAAAATTAAAGACAGGAATGTACATTGTTTACATTCGAGTAGTGCACAATAGACAAAGTTCTTTTATAAGAACTGCATGGATGGTAAATGATAAAGGATTAAAAGGTAAAGACATAATAGATCCTTTTGTTATTCAACAAACGTCAAATCTGATATCATGT
>JAFZGE010000144.1 GCA_017555545.1 Alistipes sp. | reverse complement strand
GTTGTGGATAGATGAAATCTGCTCATCGGTGAAGCCACGACGTGAGAGACCTACCTTGTTGATACCTGCATAGTGTGTCTCGCCATTTGTTGCGATGATGTAGGGAGGGATATCCTGTGTTACGAGCGCACCACCCTGAATCATACAGTGGTCACCGATGTGTACCCACTGGTGGATTGCGGCGTGACCACCGATTACTACCCAGTCACCAATCTCTACCTCACCTGCGAGAGATACGCGGTTAGCGATAACGCAGTGGCTGCCGACAACATCATCGTGTGCCACATGTACGTATGCCATAAGGAGGTTATTGCTACCAACGACTGTGGTGCCGCGCGATGCTGTACCACGTGCGATAGTCACACACTCACGGATATCGTTATAGTCGCCGATTACGGCTGTTGTCTGCTCGCCCTCGAACTTAAGATCCTGGGGGAGGCAAGCGATGCAGGCGCCGGGGTGCACCTTGTTACCCTTACCAAGACGTGCGCCATTGTAGATGCAGGCGTGGGGGCCGATCCAGCAATCATCACCAATGACTACGTCACCCTCGACATAGGCAAATGGCTCGATAGTTACGTTGTTACCGATCTTAGCATCGGGGTGTACGTATGCCAAATTACTAATCATAGATAAGTTTATGTTTGTTTGTGTCAGTATTATTTGTTCTTAGCGATCTGTGCTGTGAGCACTGCCTCACATGCGAGCTGACCACCTGCGAATGCCTTAGCCTCCATTGTGCAGATGCCGCGACGCATATCTGTGATGTGACACTCGAGCTGGAGTGTATCACCAGGCACTACCTTACGCTTCCACTTCACGCCGTCGGCCTTGAGGAAGTATGTAGAGTAGCTCTCGGGATCCTCAACGCGGCTGAGCACCAAGATACCACCACACTGTGCCAATGCCTCGATGATGAGTACGCCAGGCATAACGGGCTCCTCGGGGAAGTGACCCACGAAGAAGGGCTCATTCATAGATACCTGCTTGATACCGCCTATAGCATTCTCCTCGATGTGGAATACGCGGTCAACGAGCAAGAATGGAGGACGGTGAGGAAGCAATGCCTTAATCTGGTTGATGTCCATGAGTGGCTGGTTCTTTGCGCTATATTTGAACGCAGGCTTCTCGCCGCTGCGACGGATTGCGCGTGAGAGGTCCTTCATGAACTCTGTATTTGCGAAGTGGCCTGGACGGGTTGCCCATACACGACCCTTGATGCGCATGCCGAGCAATGCGAAGTCGCCAAGCACGTCGAGGAGCTTGTGGCGTGCGAGCTCGTTGTTTGCGCGGAGCTGCTGGTTGTTCAAGTAGCCGCCTGTGATGCGGATATCCTCCTTGCCAAAGATCTTCTTGAGGTGGTCGAGCTGCTCATCGGTCACAGCGTTCTCAACAACTACGATAGCGTTGTCGAGGTCACCGCCCTTGATGAGGTTCATCTTCATGAGTGGCTCGAGCTCGTGGAGGAATACGAAGGTACGACACATCGCGATGTTTGATGTGTAGTCATCAACGTTTGAGTATGTAGCATACTGGTTGCCCACAACCTTTGAGTTGTAGTCTACGTGTACAGATACAGAGAACTCATCATCGGGATAGAGCACGATAGCCACGCCCTTCTCGGGGAGTGTGTATACCTGCTTCTCTGTCACCTCATAGTAGCGACGCTCGGCATTCTGCTCTACTGTGCCCACCTCTGTGATGCGTGTTGCATACTCGAGTGCTGAGCCATCCATGATGGGTGTCTCGGGTGCGTTGATGTCGATTGAAGCGTTATCTACGCCGAGAGTCCAAAGTGCTGAAAGGATATGCTCGATGGTGCTCACCTTAGCTGCGCCCTTCTCGATTGTTGTGCCACGAGATGTATCTACTACATACTCACACAATGCGGGAACTTCGGGAGCGTCCTCAAGATCAACACGACGGAAAGTTATACCATGATTCTCCTCTGCGGGATTTACTGTCATTGTAACCTGCAAGCCTGTGTGCAGACCCTTACCCTGAAATGAAATTGCCGAGGCAAGAGTTCGTTGTTTGGTTGCCATAATTGTTATTTTTAGGTTTATACCAAATGTTAAAACGCATTAATGGGACAAATATACTAAAAAAATTAAAAAAAATTACTACTTTTGCTCTGAAATATTAATCAAATGAGTGATATAACAAATAGAAACAGAGATAGTCGCGCGTCACAACCACACGAACGTGTGCGCCGCCGACCACACATAGACCTCGGAGACACTCGCTCAGAGAGTTTCGGTGAGTGGCTCTACAGCCATCGCCTGGGCGTTCTGGCAGCCGTAGTCGCGGTACTTATCGGTGGTGCATGGATCGCTACGGCACGCGTATATGTTGAGATTCCACCCATCGAGTATATCATCGAATTTGTGGATGAGGAGCCCACGCCCGAGGATATCGAGAAGCTCAAGCAGAAGCGCGACCAGCTTCAGGAGGAGATAGACCGCCGCCTAGCTGCCGTGCAGAAGGTCAAGAACGTGCAGTCGAACGATGCTGCCGAGGAGGGTGGCCAGCAGAGTCAGATGTACGACAGCGAGACACAGCAGATGATGAATAAGGTGGCGTCGGACATGGCTTCGAACCGCGACAAGTATAATAGCGGCATGAAGGATGTTAATGGCATCGGTAAGGGTGGCTCGGGCAATGGCTCGGGTGGCTCTAAGGGCGACGGCACAGACAGCAAGTTCAAGGGTGCTGTGACCGTGGCATACGACATTCACTATGTCGCTGGCAACAAGAAGGTTGCGCGCACAGCCCGAACAAGCCTCTACAAGCCTGCATACTTGGGCAAGGAGGGTGGCTACGTGATTTTGGATGTAAAGGTAGACCGCAATGGCACGGTTAAGAGCGCCGTTGTCAGGGAGTCATCAAATAGTGCACTCAACAGCATCGCTCGCGAGGCGGCGCTTAACTCTAAGACGCTCTTTAACATCGACCCCAATGCCCCCACTCTTAATGTGGGCACTATAACATATACCTTTGTGGCTCAGTAGTTTAACAACGAAACAGAAGATATAAGATATGCTAAATGAGAATTTCCTGCTTGTAGCAGCCTTGCTACTCTTTGTCGCGGTGCTTGCTGGTAAGGCGGCATACCGTCTTGGCGCACCTGCATTGCTGCTCTTTCTTGGCGTTGGAATGCTCTTTGGCCACTACGACTGGGTATCAGTAGACTCGCCCGCGGCCGTGGAGTTTGCAGAGTTTATTGGCATGATTGCCCTCTGCATCATCCTCTTCTCGGGTGGTATGGATACGAAGTATGCCGACATACGCCCCATCATTGCTCCAGGCGTTGTGATGGCGACGCTGGGCGTAACGCTCACGGCAGTTTTTGTGGGTAGTTTCATTTACTTTATTGCGCCACATTTGGGCGTAGAAGTACCCTTCCCCATCGCACTGTTGCTCGCCGCAACGATGTCTTCAACCGACTCTGCATCAGTCTTTTCAATCCTCAGAACCAAGAAGCAAGGACTACGCCAGAACCTCCGCCCATTGTTGGAGTTGGAGAGTGGTAGTAACGACCCCATGGCATATATCCTCACCGTGATGCTCGTGGGCATCGCTACAGGTGCTGAGGGCATGAATTGGATGACGGCATTTGGGACTTTCGTGGTGCAGATGGTCGTAGGTGCAGCCCTCGGCTACGGTTTTGGTCGCGCAACGGTGTGGATTATGAACCGCATTAACATCCGCAGCAACGCATCACTCTACTCTGTGTTGTTGCTGGCGTGCGCATTCTTTACCTACTCTTTTACGACAATCGCATACGGCAACGGCTACCTCGCGGTCTATATCGCGGGTCTTGTTGTGGGTAACCTCCGCATCGTATATCGCAACATGCTCAGCACCTTCTTCGACTCCTTCACATGGTTGTTGCAGATTGTGCTCTTTCTCATCCTCGGTCTTATGGTCGACATCAAGGAGCTCTTCAACCCCGATGTCTACCTCATGGCATTCGCCATCGGCGCGTTTATGATCTTCGTGGCACGCCCCGTCTCAACGATCATCTGCATGGCACCCTTCCGCCAGTTCTCAAAGCGTGCGCGTGTCTACGCATCGTGGGTGGGTCTGCGTGGTGCTGTGCCCATCATCTTTGCAATCTACACCATCACACACGACGTGCCCCACGCCGAGTATATCTTCAGCATCGTATTCCTCGTTACAATCATATCGCTTATGGTGCAGGGTACGACGGTTAGTGGCATGGCAAACTGGCTGAAGTTGTCCTACGCCGAGCCACAGCGCACCTTTAAGCTCACCGTGCCCGACCATATACGTAGCGAGTTCTCGGAGATTGAGGTTAACGAGGCGTTGTTGCAGAATGGCGATACGCTCAAGGATATCCGCCTGCCAGGACACACACTTGTGGTTATGGTCTACCGCAACGAGAAATACTTCGTGCCTAAGGGGTTGACGCAGTTGCTCGTGGGCGATAAGTTGCTTGTTGTCTCGGACAACAACGATGAGATGCTCCAGAAGATTAAGGATATGGGTATCGAGAATGTGATGAAGGTATAAAATAATAGCGAGGCTTGAGACCTCGCTATTATTTTATACCTAATATTTTCTGTAGAGTGACGGCGTGTAATCGACATAGCTGTCGCAATGGCGACGTACATACGCTGCCTTCTCTGTGTGATAGTACTCATGGACTACGGTCGCATAGTGACCTAAGTCGTAGTGCGCCTCAGCCAGTAGTTCATCATCCGTAAACATCAATAGAGCCTCATTAATGCAGGCGTGCGACCTGCTGAACACGGCGGTGGTTACGCTGTCACGCCTCCAACTATTCTCGTAGCTTAGACCATAGTATGTCAGCGGCCAGCATCGCTGCACTGAGTTACCCATGCCGATGCCGAACTTAAGGAGCATCTGCGCACGGCGGTTATTGTCTGTCGTAGACTCAATACCGCGCTCCAACGATGCCATGGTAGAGGCAAAGTTATAGCGGAAGTCACGGTTTTTGTTTGGCGTGAGATTAAGCGCATCAAAGGGGTCGCTACCGAGCGTGACATTAAGTCTATAGACGTAGTCAACGCTTACGAGCGCGAGGTATCGCTCCGCCTCCTGATAGCGCATATGACGCAAGCACATCGTGCCCAAAATATCGTAGAGGAAGTCTGGCGAGGTGTAGCCCACCTCATTCAGATAGCGATCAAACTCCGACACGGGGTTCAATGCACGCTCAACGTAGGCAATAGCCTCATCTGGAGTAAGCTTGTTCATGCTATTAAAGAACCATGTTGAGTAGTCGATATGATTGAACGTGTGACGCTCACTACGATACTCCTCCATATCTCCACTAGTGTACCAGTAGCTATACTCCGTTGAGATGGCATAGGTCATGTGTGTGATATACTTGTAGGGCAGATAGTCGACAAAGTTCATCAGCTGCAAAGCTCGCGCAGGATTACCCATCTCCAGGTAGCGAGGCGCGACGTTGTATGCCAGAATGCGATTCAGGCTCATATACCAATAGCTACGCGCAAAATCTCCCCACCAGTAGCAGTCCTCATAATAATCGCTCTTAAAATCTACACTCACCCTATCATCAAACCACTTAATATGATCGAAGAGGCGTGCCTCAAATGCAGCGTTATAGGTCGCTGTTAGGGCATCAACGTATATATCCAACACCTTTATCGACTCCTTCATGTAGGTAGATGCGGGCACCGCCTGAGCCTTCGCTACGAGGGGCTTAGCATTGGCATACAACCCCTGCTGTGTGTAGATGTAGGCAGCGATATAGAGCCACTGAGCACGGTCGGGGCAGTTGACATTGTTACCCGCCTCAAGCGCGAGATCACGAATGGCGACAAGTTCATCGGTGATTACGGGTTTGTCGCCTAATTCATCGACCATTGGGAAGGTCTCGGCATCGACAACAATTCTGCGGATATAGCCCGCGAATTTCGCCAAGGGAGCACCACTACGATAGCTGTAGGTGATTATATCTATGGTCGAGAGCTCCATATCCTCCAGACTGGCAATGTAGTGCATTGAGTTGGTGTCACCATAGAGGGCAAAAATCATCATCGCCTTGTCGACATCGCCCGTATGGTAGTATGCACCCGCGATATACTGATAGCAGAGCCTACGCATGAAGTTATCCTCGGGGAGCAACGATATCTCATTCTGCCACAACTCCAAACACTCACGATAACGCTTAAGGGTGGTTAGCGCACGCACCGCCTGCAACAGATAGCGGTCACGCAGACGCTCCGACTTTGCTGCGAGCGACTCCTCGACAATCTCCTCTAAGGTCACAGGGCCACCCACCTTCATCGAGGGGTAGAACCACTTCGAGCTATAACGCATGCGTATCTCCGAGTTGCGCTTGGCAAGGAGAAGGAACTCCATAATCTCGGGATCGTTGCGCTTGATCCACTGCGCAAAGGCATTATCGCCATAGTATACCGCTGTAGCACAGAATGCCTCATACTCCTCGATGGGCATATCGTAGACCACACTCTCAATATCCTCCAGGGGGATATCCTTGTCGGTGATGCTCTGCCAGAGCTGACAGTTAGCATTCACAATGTTCTTGCTATCGCTCTTGGTATCATCGAGGCGAAAGAGCGAGGTGCTGTTATAGAATGTCCATGGGTGCCAGCAAGCATTCGCCACAATGGGCGCTATCACAAGGCTAATTGCGAGCAAATATCTCATTAATTTCATCGTCGGTGTAGTTATTAAGTTGGTTAGAATCAAGGTGGTAGATAATATTTGACTGGCAAGGTTTGCCGAAGGCCTTAGTCACGCGGTTCTTAACCTCCAGAATCTCCTTAACCGTGGGGCGCTCCACGCGCAATGTCTCACCCTCGCCGAGTTCTACGCTATCGTAGTTAGTAACAAGGTGGCTAAAACGACCATTCTTGAAGACCACGCCCCAGCCAAATGTCGGATAGGCAAAGTCGAGAGGGAAGGGGTAGTTACGACTCTTGAGGTAGGGCTCTATATCGTT